>JBCCOH010000016.1:0-57003 GCA_039111275.1 Cyanobacteria bacterium P01_D01_bin.1
ATGGCGGCAACTTTGAAGTCTTCGCCTTTGCGATCGCGGGCGATCGCCATTCCCAATGCTGCCGATATGCTAGTCGATGCGTGGCCTGCGCCAAAGTGGTCAAATCGGCTCTCTGTGCGCTTTAGGTAGCCCGCTACGCCATGTTGCTGTCTAAGCGTATGAAAGTCTTTGTAGCGGCCGGTGATCAGCTTGTGAGGATACGCCTGGTGGCCAACGTCCCAGACCACCTTGTCCCGATCGAGATCGAGCGTTTGATACAGCCCTAGCGTCAGTTCGACTACCCCTAGCCCTGGCCCTAGATGGCCACCGCTAGTTGCAATGGTCTGTAGATGTTTATCCCGGATCTGTCTGGCTATTTTTTCTAGCTGACTAATGGGCAGACCATGCAACTGGTTGGGGTGCGTAATTTCGCTCAGGTGCATATCAAATCCTCTTTCTAAACCTGCTTGTACTTGGTCGGTCATCTTCGCTTTATTCACTGTAGATTAGATTAGAGCGAACAAAAGAAATGAGACTTCCAATGAAACTTTTTTTGATGCCTGATTCGTTAGTGAGTAATTTCCCTTTCACTCTGGTTAAGTCTGGAGTCAAGGCTGGGGTCAAAGCTGTGGCCAAAGCTGGCTCTAGATTAGTCGCAACGTCGGCGTTTGGAGCGGTCTCGTTTGGAGCGGTTTCTTTTGGTGCTATGGGCATGGTGTTCTTGGGGGCAAGCTCGGCAGCAGCAGCACCGGACTATTTCGACTGCACGACAGGCATGGTCAATGCCGGCATTTCTCAAGAGAGTGCGATCGCTGCTTGCGCGTCTGCTCGCTATCCCGAAGCGCTAGGTGCTTGCGTAGTAGATGTTAGCGAATTTACTGGGTTAACGTCTGAAAGTGCGCTGATTGTCTGTGAGCGATCGCGCCGCCCAATTGAAGTCGCCAACTGCACCATCGGCATCCACGACACGCTCTTAGAAACCCCCTCCACTAAGGTGCTAGAAAATTGCGGTCGCAGCCTATTGCCAGAACGCTACGGCAACTGCGTAATCGACATTGCCGATGCGACGGGCACCACCGTTGATAACGCCCTCGATCAGTGCATTCGCGCTGGGTTCCGCCCTTGGAGGATTCAGCCTACGCTGTAGGGATTCCCGATGGTTTGGTTTTTACTGACGAGACGCTTGAGCTAGCAAGAACAGGCCCGCGCTCAAGCCGATAAACAGAGGTACCCATCCGGCTAAGAACGGTGTAATTACACCCGACTCTCCCATTGCCGAAGTAATAAAGCTCAGTAGGTAGTAGCCAAAGATAATTACGACGCTGACACCAAAGCTAGTAGCTTTTCCGGTGCGCTGGGGGCGGACGCCGACTGCTGAGCCGACTAGGCCAAACACGACGCAGGCGAAGGGGATAGCGTATTTCCTCTGGATGGCTACAGCAAGTTTGCGTACGGCTCTCTCGTCACCTGTCTGCCGTAGAATATTTAGATATTCTTTGGTTTCGGCAATATTCATCTCCTCCTGCTTTTTCGGGCGATTTGCTAGATCTAGAGGCGTTCGAGGTAGCTGTAAATCCTGTTTGTCGAAGCGAATGATCTGCCGAAAAGAGCCCGTAGGAGATACGGCGTAGATAGTGCCGTTGGTAAATTCCCACAGATTTCTAGAAAAATCCCAGGTGGCCGCGTCTGCGCTGACAATCTGCTTGAGGCCGTCCTCTGAATCCTCTTGTGAGAAGTCTACGACCGTGATGTCGCGCATCGTTGTGCCATCAAACCCGCGCGCATAGAAAAACCGCACCAGCTCGTCTCCTGAGCCATCTTTGGCAGGTTCTTGCTGCTGGAAGACGATATTGCCTTCTCTGAACGGTGGCTTCTCATTATCTAAGGCTCTAGCGAGTAAAACGGCGGCTCGCTCTGTACTAGCAGGCGCGATCACCTCGTTTACAGAAAAGCTCAGACCCGTTACTAACAGGCTCAAGACGACTGCTGGAACAACAATCCGGTTGATGCTCACCCCGCATCCGCGCATCGCGATTAGCTCACTGTCGCTAGAAAATCGGCTGTAGGTCATCATCGTGGCCAGCAGCGTAGACATGGGAAAGGCGAGCACTGCAAAGGTAGGCAGGCTAAGTAGAAAGATCTCAAAAGCCAGGGTGGCCGGTAGTCCGGATTCGGCTACCTTACGAATCAGCTCGAATAGGGCACCGATAGAAACCGCGATCGAGGAGAATGCCCCTACGCCAAATAGGAAAGGTAGAGTAAGCTCCTTGGCGATGTAGCGATCCATGATTGTGATACGCGGCAGCCAGCCAGCCAGCTTTTGGGTGAAGGTGGGAGTCATTGACTGAGGAGGAACGAGGGGAGTGGTCACAGCTTGAAGCCTTCACCTAGGTAATATTGACGAACGAGGGGATTGTCAGAAAGATCGGCGGCGCTACCGGAGGCTAGAATCTCTCCTTCGCTCATGATGTAGGCCCGATCGATAATTTGTAGTGTCTCGCGGACGTTATGGTCGGTGATGAGGATGCCCATGTTGCGATCGCGCAATTCCGCCACAATTGTCTGAATCTCAGAGACCGCAATCGGATCTACCCCAGCAAACGGCTCATCTAGAAACAAAAACTTCGGCCCTTCTAGTCCTGCTGCTAGCGCTCTAGCTAGCTCCGTTCGCCGCCGCTCGCCACCACTGACCTGAATCCCCAAAGAATCTGCCACTTTCTCTAGTCGAAACTCTATCAGCAGTCGCTCTAGCTTTTCGCCGCGCAGATGGTAGGGCACATTGGTCTGCTCCATCACCAGTAGCAAATTGTCGCGTACGCTTAGATGGCGAAAGATGCTAGCTTCCTGCGCTAGATAGCCAATCCCCAACCGTGCCCGCTTGTACATTTGCAAGCCAGTGATGTCTTGCTCGTCGAGCGATACCTGGCCAACATCTGGCTGCACCAATCCTGTCGCCATGTAGAAAGTCGTCGTCTTCCCAGCGCCGTTCGGTCCTAGCAAGCCGACAATTTCGCCCCGCGCGACCGACAGGGTTACTCCTTTGACCACAGTGCGCTTGCCGTATGTTTTTTTGACGTTTTGCAGCACGAGCTTCAAAAGAAGGACCTCGCTAGTCGAATTGGCATGGACTTAATTATTCCGGTCAATTGTCGACGTTGATCGGCCCAAGCTCGGGGGGCAGCTCATCCGGCGGCGTCGGAATCGAGATCGGTGCAGGTGTAGATGGTTGCCCGCTAGTACCAGCGTCTCCCTCTGGCAGTAGGTAAATCGCTTCGACCTGCGCGCTTTCACCTGGCGTTGCTACAAATCGACCCTCGGCAATTAGATAAGTTACTGTTTCTGCTCGCAGGGTGTTGCCCTCTTGTTCGACGTCTACATTGCCGCTGAGCACGATTCGCTGATCGCGGCTGTAGTACTGAGCCTGCGCCGCTGTCGCAAAGATCTGACGACTAGGATAGTCAATTCGCACGTTGCCGATAGCGGTGACTACCCCCGTATTGGAGTTGGCCTCTACCCGAGAGGCTTTGAGCTGGAGTGCACTGGTACTCGACTGGGTACTTGATTGAGCAATGGCCTGTGTGGCTGTCTCTGGCAGTACTGTCTGCAAAGTTGCGATCGCCAACGGCCACGCTAGAGCTAGCACGCATCCACAAGCGATCTTAGCCAATCGGCGTCTAGCCCGAAGGGAAGACGCTTTTGGAATAGGGAGAAGTTGGGAAGGAGGATGCGATCGCCAGTGCAGCATGCTTCAGTTCAAGAAAGATTGATCGAAAGGGAGAGCCGTATGGCAAAGCCGTTACAGAAAGGCCAGGACAGAAAGGCCAGGACAGAAAAGTCAAATCCCCTGAAGTCATACTAGGAAAAATTGACCATTTCAACAGCAAAGACCGTGCCACTATATCTGGTGAACCTGAGGAAGCGGTAGCGGCGGCACCTTCATTAGCTCGCTGAGTCCTGCTTCGCCCGATGTTTGTACCAGCGTCAGCCATTCTGCTGCCTGGTCTACTAGCTGCACTACATCCACACTTTCGTGATCGGGCTCAAACTTGCGCAGTCGGCTGATGCCTTCGCCTAGCAAAATCGCACCCCCTCGCCAGTTGAGATTGCCCAGATGGTAGAAGGCGACTGCTATCTGCAAAATGCCCTGGTAGAAGGGTTTCTCTGATGTCTCAGCTTTCATCCAGATGGCCTCTAGCGTGTCGTGACAGGCATAGAATTGACCACTGTTAAATTCGTCTATGCCTTGCTGAAACTGGACGGGGTATTGCATAGAAGTCTAGAGGGATTACAGCTAAAGAGACTACACCTAAAGAGACTACAGACAAGGAATTACTTCATCCTCTAGCAAAATGGGAATAGTTTGAATATGCCTTGGTTCAACTTTTCTTGATAAAACTCTACGCTGCCTGGACAAAGCCTTCTAAATTGGACGGTTTCTACTGGCTGTTCGGTAGCTGTAGAGTGACATGAGCGGCAAACGAGTGGCAAAGCCTAAACATTCACATGTTCAGCAACTTTTGGTAGCAGTAACCAGTCTATAAATCGACAGGAATTGACACACTAGTCACAAATCTTAAGTTTAAGGTGATATTCTCCACAATTAAGAAGTATCCATGAGCGGTACGAAGTGATTTCATTGACAGTCTGTTTTGTATTGTAGGAGTTGAAAATATGGTGAGTTCTCCAGTCAAGGGAAATCACAAAGGAAACTATGGGGGAACCCAAAGCCGCCAAACGCTATCCCAGCCACAGACTCACCCAGGACTGCTCTCTTTTCAACCCGTTCCTGCCGATAGATGTCCTGTTCAGTCTGCGCTACCCGATGCGCCCCTGTTTGGGACTGACGGTATTCGTGGTCAGGCTGGCACACTGCTAACCGCACCCTTGGCTACTCAGGTCGGTTTCTGGTCGGGCCAGGTGCTTCGTTCTTGTGGCGAGAGTGGTCCTATCATTTTGGGACAAGATTCTCGCACCTCTAGCGATATGCTCTCTGCTGGCCTAGCAGCTGGGCTGGCGACAGCGGGCCTAGAAGTTTGGGATCTTGGCTTGTGTCCAACCGCAGCCGTTGCGCATCTAGCAGATGGAAACGCTGGCGGCATCATGATCTCTGCTAGCCACAATCCTCCTGAGGATAACGGCATCAAATTTTTTAACTCCAACGGGACTAAGCTATCAGGTGCTATCCAGCAGCAGATCGAGTCGGCTCTGCGCGGCCGAGGGCTCCCTTCCAGTCAGCTTGAAACGACCACGGTCACGACTGCGATGCAGTGGGGCCGGGTCTATCAGCGCCCTGACCTAATCGATCGCTATATCGATTTTCTACATCAGCCGTTCCAACCCCATCCTCAACTGCACGGTATGCGGATTGTGCTAGACCTGGCCTGGGGCGCGGCTACTCGCGTGGCGCAGCAGGTGTTTGAGGCGACAGGCGCAGAGGTGGTGATCTTGCACGGATTGCCGGATGGCGATCGCATCAACGTTGACTGCGGCTCTACGCACCTTGGCAGCCTAAAATCCGCCGTCGCCGAACTCAATGCTGACATTGGCTTTGCCTTTGATGGTGATGCCGATCGAGTGATGGCAGTCGACGCCCAGGGCCGAGTCATTGACGGCGACTATATCCTTTATTTTTGGGGACAAACCCTCCAACAGGCTGGCAAACTGCCTAACAATACCATCATTTCTACTGTAATGGCCAATCTAGGATTTGAGCGAGCCTGGCAGCAGCGAGGGGGCACCCTTGTACGTACCAAAGTGGGCGACCAGCACGTTCATGCTGAGATGGTCAGTCAGGGCGCGATGCTAGGGGGCGAACAGTCTGGGCATATCTTGTGCCACCACTACAGTTGGACAGGCGACGGCATTTTGACAGCTCTACACCTAGCTGATTTGCTCAAGCAGGCAGAGTGCTCACTGCCAGATCTAGTTGCCCAGAGCTTTGAAACTTATCCTCAAAGGTTAAAGAATGTGCGGGTTGACGATCCCAATACTCGGCGTAACTGGCAGAGCTGCGATGCGGTGCAAAATGCGATCGCGCAAGCAGAGGCCGCCATGGGTGACCAGGGTCGTGTTCTAGTTAGAGCCTCTGGCACAGAGCCTTTGATCAGAGTCATGGTGGAGGCTGCTGATGCCCGCTTAGTTGACCACTGGACAGACACGCTAGCCACTAAGGTCGCCCAGCATTTAGCTTGAATTTGGCCTCTCTTGTCTGACCTTTTTTGTTTGTTGCAAGAGATTTTTGTTTGTCGCAAGAGAGAGGATGTAAGACTCCAAAATGCTGATATAGCAAAGTAAGGATGCATTCTTACTTTGCGAGAAGAGTTGCCTGTTGCTTTGTAACGGTTTCAGCCGACAAGGACGTCCTAAGCAACTCTTCAAAAGCTATCGCAAGAGTGTGAACATTTGCAAAGCTGTTTGGCTTCGTGCTATTTCTTTTGAGGCAGTTTGAATTATCAAGTATTCATAACTTGACGCATCTATGGCGGCGACGCTTCCACCCGTAACGCTTGGCACCGGACAGTCTGTAACTTATGCAGATTGCCCAGGAGTCTATCCTGAAAAAGTTGTTGTCCCCAAGAAAGTTATCGCTATCGGCGACAGCCTGGTCTATGGCTACGGCGATAGTGAGGGCGGTGGTTGGGTAGAGCGCCTACGTCGAGGTTACCTAGATCCGCAGCAGCCTGGACCCATTTTTTACAATTTAGGCGTTCGGGGCGATGGGGTTGCTCAGGTGGCTAAGCGGCTAGGAAGAGAGTTTCGCGATCGCGGTGAACTAAGACGCCGCACCCCAGATTTTCTGGTGCTATCAGTCGGTGTCAACGATTCGGCCAGAGCCTGCCGCCCCGACGGGCGCCCTGTTACTGACAGAGAAAGCTTTGCTAAAACGCTTGAGCAGCTATTGATTCAATCGCAGCGGCTCTGCCCGGTGTTCTTTGTTGGCATGGTGCCTGTAAATGAGCTAGCCATGCCGTTCGCGAACGTTTTGTACTTTAGCCGCAAAGAGCAGCGGTACTACAACCAGGTGACTCGTCAGCTGTGTGAGGCCCATCAGGTTCCCTATCTAGATTTGTTCGAGCAGTGGAGCCGAGAAAGTGATGAGTGGGTGTGCGATCGCCTATGCCCAGACGGCATCCATCCCAACAGCCGCGGCTATTGCACTATCCTAGAAACCGTAAGCGCGTGGCAACCTTTTACCCAAGTAATCAAACCGCACAATTAGGCTATCTCGATAGATGAGTTGTTAAACAGGTAAGGTGACTACAGCTTCCCCCCGAATTCAAACACTCTCCTAATTCCTCCATGCACAACAGGATGGTTTTGATGAAGAATTTGATACATTTGCCAGGTGATAATTTATTTCGATGCATAGAGGCAATAAGTTTGTCGATTGAGATGATTTGTTGGTTCTAGATCACAGAAAAATAGCTTACTATCAGACCTAGTCAGAGTAGTTCAATTTTCCTGATCAAAACTCTCTTATCGTCTGGGTTAAAGATCTCTTAACCTACAATCTCTCAACCTATAAAAGTACCCAGGAGAAGGCACTTCTTATAAGAAACCTGTTGCAAACCGTGCCCTACTGTAGGAAATTGTAGGAACTTCAAATTCAAGCATTGACTACCCTCTGATACTAGTTCCTCACTGAAAATCGCATTAGCAAAGTATCTACCTCCTCAAAAAATACTCATGTTAGGAGACTTTTCTTTTGCAATCTCTCATCAGCGAATTCGACGAAGTTATTTTTCATTTCGACGGCAATAACAATGATCCAGACGATATTGCAGCTTTGCCTATGGCCGCTGCGATCGCTAAATCAGCCAATCTGCAAGACAAAATCACCTTCTTCTACGGTAACAATCTCAGCGAGCCCAACAATTCAAACATGGAGAAATCCATGCGTGAAAGCGGTGCGTTTGCCAAGAAGTTGGGAATTGATGCCTACAGCTACCAGGACGGAATCCAAGCAACCACTGATAAAGTAGTTAAAATTCTAAACTCGGGAAAGCAGATTCTGGCCATCGAAGGGGGCCCCATGGAGGCTATCTATCGCGCCTTAGAACGTGTTAGTCCAGCGAATAGAGCTAACCTTACTCTGCTATCCCATTCTAGCTGGAACGAGAATCGCAGCGTGGGCAGTCGGCCCGGTGGCGGCAAGCCGCGCACCTGGAGTGATATTCGTGCTGACTTTCCACAGGTCACCCAAATTGATATCAAAGATCAAAACGGTGGTGCCAACAGCGGATTCAACAATCCCGACTGGAAATGGCTAGATGGCACCAGCAACCCCGTACTAAAAGAAGCACGGGTAAAGATGAAAAATGCTAAAGGTGCGAAAGCTAACGACCCCTCCGATGCAGGCATGTTGTTCTATGCAATTACTGGAAAAGAAACAGCTAATCCAGAAGATGCCAAGTCCTTCTTTGATCAGAGTCCACCCAACTTTGGCAATCTACCTACGCCCCCGACTGTACCACCCCAGCCGCCTACCAAGCCCCCTGTCGCAGACGATGTGGTCTACCTCGGCAAGAACGGCGATGTGATTCTCGAAGCCGAATCTGCCAGTCCCAAAGGCAATTGGAAAATTGTTACTCGCAAAGGCCAACAGGTAACACTCTACGACGGCCCCAACTCTTTTAATAAAGCAAACCCAGAGCAAACTCTCAGCTATAGCTTCGAGACCGATCAGAGCGGTAAACACAGCATCGCCCTGCATTCTCTAAGAGATGACCGCGTTATGTCGGAGCGTCGCAATGACCTGGGCAACGATGCATTTATCGCCATCGAAAACGCCCAAACTGGGAAAGTTGTTCAAGCACCAACTAAGCTGTTTACCTATTTCGGGGCAGCGAACAACGAATACCGCTGGGGGACCACATTTGATGCAAAACACAAAAAGTCTCCGGCTGAAGTTTCTCTAAAAGCCAACACTCAGTACCGTCTGCTAGTCACTGGCCGTTCAGATGGCTACGCAATCGATCGAATTACGCTTAGCAGAGGTGGCTTTCTAAAAGATGCAAGTACCCCAGCCTCTCCTATCAAAGGAGATCCAGCTCCGCAGCCGCCCGCACCGCCTGCATCGCCACCGCCTTCGCCGCCAACACCCATAGAGACAGATATTGTCTTCTCTTTGGTTGATGCTGATACTAATCAGATTGTTGAAGGGTACGAAGATCTCTCTGCTAACAGCACAGTCGATCTGAAGGATTTAGACCTAGAAAATTACAGCATAGTAGCCCAGGTCAAGGGTGACCAGGCAAAGACTGTAGAAAGCATTCAGTTCAAATCAAAAGACGGTATTCAAACTGAAAACTTGAAGCCCTATGCTCTGTTTGGTGACAGAAAAGGAAATTACGAGGGAATGCCTGCTAGTCAAGGCAAATACACCCTAGAAGCTGTTGCCTACAGCAAGAATGGCGGTATGGGGAATGCGCTCGCCCAGGCAAGCTTGAACTACACCTTGACCGATACTACAAACACACCCTCGCCACCGCCGCTACCAACACCAAAGCCAACCCCTCCAGAACCCGTAATTCCCTTACCAAAAACCGGTCTCATTTCCTTTGCGCTAGTAGATGCCAAGACCGACCAGATAGTGAAGGGATTTGAGGACTTAGGAACGCAGCGTACCTTCAACGCCAAGACACTAGGTCTTCAGCGGTACAACCTAGTCGCTAAAATCAATCCAGATAGCCCAGAAGCAGATGCAGTAGAAAGCGTTGTTTTTGAGGGAACTGCGGGCGATCGCATCGAAAACTTTGAGCCCTATGCCTCGTTCGGCGATATCAAGGGAGACTATATGGGTAAGAAAGTCGTAGAAGGTGAAGATTACCTCCTCAAAGCAACCGCTTACACGCAAGACAAGGGGAAAGGAGATGCGCTGGGAACAGCCACGCTGAATTACGCTTTTGTCAGTGAGATGGCAGCCGCTGCGAACGGAATGTCTAAGCTTGGGATGAGTGCTAGTCACTCTTTATCCTTGTCTGATGATGAGCTATTCACTGGCATAGGGAGGGCAGATACAAGCGTCGAACCAGTCTTGGCTGGAGCCGCAGCTAGCGTAGTGTAAGCGGCCCCAAAAGGTCTATCCCTATCTTGCTTCGATCGTACTTTCGACACTGTCTTGATCTCAGTGGGCTGCGCAGGCAGACTTCCCACTGGGACTTGACGTCTAGCCTCGAACTTCTTGGCCATGCACTACATCGCTTCTTTCAGTCGAAGTAAAGAACTTATCCATGATCCGTTCGTAGACTTTGTGCAACTCATGGATATGGGCGATGGGTATATTTTCCCCAATCTGATGCATCGTATTATCCAGCGGCCCGTATTCTACCGTCACGCAATGAGGCACCAGAAAACGTGCATCGGTAATGCCTCCTTCCGTACTGAGACGGGGACGACGATCGGCAATCTCTTCTACCGCATCTTGCACCATAGAGACAAACGGATCCGCTGGGTCTGTGCGAAAAGCTTCGCCACTGACTCGAAACCTGATGTCGTACGCTGTCCCATACTCACGGGCAATGGGTTCAATCGTCTCGCGAATCAGTCGCTGTAGTCCTTCCCCAGTTTGTTCATCATTGAAGCGAATGTTGAACCGCAACTTTACCTCAGCCGGGATCACGTTCTCTGCACACTTCGCCGTCTCAAACTGAGTCATCTCCAAATTGGACGGCTCAAACCACTCATTGCCCTGATCCAGGTTTAGCTGCTGCAACGCTGCCACCATCGCGACTGCCGCTGGCACGGGGTTTAGCACGTTTCGCTGGTAGGCCACATGCCCTTGCTTCCCTTTCACCGTAATGAAAGTATTGATACTTCCTCTTCGTCCAATATGAACACAATCACCCATTTCTAAAGGATTAGTGGGTTCTCCTACCAAGCAGGCATCGATCTTTTCCCCACGCCGCTCTAGCCAACGCATCACGGGCTTGGTCCCGTTAATGGCCTCGTGTTCCTCATCTCCAGTAATGATGAAACTAAGAGAGCCTTTGAAGTCCCTGTTTTTATCCAACCAAGAGGACACCGCTGCAATAAAGCAGCCAATACCTGACTTCATATCCACAGCCCCTCTACCCCACATAACACCGTCTCGAATTTCCCCAGCGTAAGGGTCAATATCTCCCCAGCGCTCTCGATTGCCTTCGGGCACCACATCCGTATGCCCAGCAAACGCTAGGTTTGGCCCTTTTTTCCCTAGCCGCGCATACAGATTATCCACCTCATAGGTTCCTGGCTGATTGTGAAACGTCATTCGGTGACAGTCAAAGCCCAGCTGTTCGAGGTAGCGCTGGACGACGTCTAGCCCGCCCTTGCGATCGGGTGACACGCTAGGGCAACGAATGAGGTCTTGAGTAACGCTGACGGGATCAAAAACAGGTGTGCCGAGAGAGGCTACAGCAGGGGTCATAATATTCTGTAGAGCGATAAATTCTGTAGAGCGATGAATTCTATAAAGCGATGAAGGCCCACTTTAAAGAGTCTACAGACTTCCCGCCGTTTGTGCTGTCACGAAGTCTCGATACGCTTCAATCAGCTGTATCGTTGTTGGGCCAAAGGCTTTGAAAGCATGCTGATCGATTTGATAAACAGATTCGATTTCACACGTTGTCCCGGTTAAAAAGATTTCCTGAGCGTCGGCGAGTTCTTCTGGCTTGATATGACGCTCTACCACCTCTAGCCCTAGATCTTTTGCTAATGCAATGATGGTCTGTCGGGTAATGCCATCAAGAAAGCAATCGGGCACCGGGGTATGCACGGCTCCGTTCATAACCAAAAAGATATTTGATGCTGTTGATTCCGCAATTAGCCCCCGGTAGTCCAGCATCATCGCATCGTCAAATCCCTGCTGCACCGCTTCTTGCTTACTCATAAAGCAAATGGGATACAGACAGGCCGCCTTACTCACAGTCGGCGCGGTGGTAGGATCTGGCTTTCGCCACGACACCTGACTCGTTAGCCTTAGAGGCTGCTTTGTCTCAAGGCTAAACAACGTAGTGGGAAACGCCCAGGCAGCAATGCCCAGACGGGTAGAGGTGTCTGGCGCGTAGATACGCAGACGTTCGCTGCCGCGCCAGGCAAAGTGACGAATGTAGCCTACGTCGATAGAGTCTTTTTCTAACAGCTCGTGCGTGGCGGCAATGATTTCATCGATGGTGTGCGTGACTTCAAATCCAAGAATCTTGGCAGATTGATGCAGCCGCTCAATGTGCTCTCTTAGCAGAAACGGTTTGCCATTGTAGATGCGGACCCCTTCAAAAACACTGCTGGCGTAGTGAAGCCCGTGTGTGAGCGGATGGATAGCCGCCTCTTTCCAAACGGTGATCTGTCCGTCAAGCCAGAAGTATCCGTCTTTTTGATCAAAAGGAAGTAAAGCCATAGCTAGCTAGCTCAATCTCTTAGCAGCGCATTGATGGACGTCTTAGAGCGAGTCTTTTCATCCACGGTTTTGACAATCACATTGCAGTATAAGCTAGGCCCGGGCGTTCCATCTGCTAGGGGCTTACCCGGTAGCGCTCCGGGAACAACAACGGCGTAGGGCGGAATCTCTCCGTAGGTAATCTTTCCGGTGGCGCGATCAACAATCTTTGTAGACTGACTGAGGTAAACGCCAATAGCCAGTACCGCCCCTTCTCTAACAATCACCCCTTCAGAAACTTCGCTCTGACCCCCCACAAAAACATTGTCCTCGATGATGACCGGATTCGCCTGAAGCGGCTCCAACACTCCCCCAATCACGACCCCCGCTGAAAGGTGACAGTCCTTGCCGATTTGGGCACAAGAACCGACGGTAACGTAGCTATCCACCATTGTGCCGCTATCCACATAGGCGCCAATATTGACGAAGCTAGGCATCAGTACGACGTTGTTAGCTACATAAGATCCTCGTCGAACGACGCAGTTGGGTACGGCGCGAAAACCTGCTTTGGCATAGGTGTCTGCACTCCAACCAGAAAACTTTGACGGCACCTTATCAAACCAGGGGGCATCACCCATTTCGCTGTGCTTCAGTCCGCTGTAGATGACGGTAGAATCGCTCAGCCGAAAGGACATCAAAACGGCTTTCTTTAGCCACTGGTTAACCGTCCAATCGCTGTCTGACTTTTCACAGATGCGATACTCACCGCTGTCTAGCCCTGTGATGACATATTCAATAGCTTCACGGGTTTCACCTGACGTACTAGAACTGAGCGAACTCCGGTTCTCCCAAGCGGTTTCAATAGTTTGAATCAGATTCTGCTTGTCCATAAAAAGTTCTATGCCCTGTGAGGTTGCGCCTTCAGATAATGTGGAAAACAACGTTAGCTTTGAAATGTTACCGTTAATAAGCTTCTGACAAAAGCTTTGAAAGAGAAGGCACAAGAATCAGGCAGGTTTTGTTCCTATGCTTCATACCCGAACCGCCTGGATATTCGACATGGATGGCACCCTGACAGAGAGCCTCCATGACTTTCCAGCTATTAGCCGTGCACTTGGCCTGCCGCCCGATCAGCCGATTCTAGAAGCGCTAGAGCAGCTTCCCCCTGATGAACTTGCTAGGTGCAATCAGCAATTGACCCAAATCGAAACAGATATCGCTTGTCAGGCAACGGCTCAACCTGGAGCCCAGGCGCTGCTGCGTGTCCTTAAATCGAAAGGCAAACGGGTTGGCATTCTTACACGCAATACCAAAGATATTGCTCATATCACGCTAGCAGCCTGCGGCCTAAGTGATTTTTTTGATCCTGGCGATATCTTGGGCCGTAGCTGCTGCCCGCCAAAGCCGAAGCCCGATGGCATCCTACAACTGCTGACGGGTTGGTCTATTGAACCGACTGACGCCGTTATGGTTGGCGATCACAGATTCGATCTGATGACTGGACGCAATGCAAAAGTCACTACTGTCTATCTAGACCCAAGCGGCGACTTCCCATTTAGGGCGCATGCAGACTACAGCGTTACCAGTTTGAAAGATCTCTTGCTCTAGTTCGGTAGGAGACTACTCACCGGACGAAAAACATAGATGAAATTCAATGCAAATCTTGTTTGACATTGAAATAATAAGGAATTCGTACTTAATATGCTGAAGCTATAAAAGTATTTGTACCTATTGACTTTTCTGTTGACACTTGCATTTGAGATGATTTACATTCCTTAACAAGAGGGGGACGGCGTATGGCAACGACGATGCTTCCTCCTCACTGTTGATTTATATAAGGGATCTCGACGTATGGCTATTGTTCTAGCGCTACTGATTACTGGCTGGTTGATTGCATTTGCAGTGGGTGCACAAACTGGTTTTGAAAATACACCTGAGCCTGCTGTGTCAGAGCAAGGTGCTACTCAAGCCGCAGCTAGTGCTACTGGCTACACTAATCCTGCTTCTGTGGTCTAGCTTGGAAAAGAGTGGAAGGAGCAAGACGCAGGGACGTATTGATATAGCGTTTCTTGCTCGAGGCTAAGTATCAGGCAGATGCCGGAAGTGAGGTGGCATCTGCCTGATTTCTATTTTGGATGAACTGAAACGCTGCTTCTGGGGCCATAGGTCTAGCAAAGTAGAACCCTTGAATTCTGTGACAGCCGAGCGATCGCAGTCCTGCTAACTGCTCTTCGGTCTCTACGCCTTCGGCAACAATATCCATCTCTAAGTTGTTCGCTAAATCGATAATTGTGCGAACTATCTCCGTGTTCTCGCCCCTGGGCCCAATATGCTGAACAAAGGACCGATCGATCTTTAGTAAATCGATCGGTAACTGCTGTAGTCTGCTCAAAGAAGAATAGCCGATTCCAAAGTCGTCAATACAAAGTCCTACACCCAAAAGCTTGAGCTGTTCGAGCACTTGCATACCCTGCTGGGCGTTCTTCATAATTGCAGTCTCGGTGATCTCTAGCCACAGCAAGTTTTTGGGTAGCCCAGTTTCGACCAGTATGGATTGGACTTGCTGTGCTAGATCGCTTTGTGCTAGCTGCCGGGCTGATAGGTTGACGTTGATTTTGATAGGGCTGCTGTCGCAGAGCAACTGCTGCCAGTGATAGACTTGCCGACAAGCCTCCTTTAGAACCCATTGACCGATTAGCGTGATTACACCGGTCTCTTCCATGACGGGGATGAATTCGCCGGGCGAGATCGATCCATAGTGAGGATGGTTCCACCGAATTAGCGCTTCTACGGCCACAACTTGGCCAGTTCTAGTATCAATGACAGGCTGGTAGTGCAGGCTGAGTTCTTCTCGCTCGACTGCGAACTGGGCCTGGGTCGCTAGCTGCCATAGGGCGACTGCTCGCTTGTGCATTGTTTGGTCAAAGACGGCATGACAGCCGCCGCCTTGTCCTTTTGCCCGATAGAGCGCAGTATCCGCGTTACGCAGCAGGTCGCTAGACTGCTCATAGCCAACATCGCTACACACAACGCCGATACTAACTTTGGCGAATACTTCGTAGTTGCTGAGCTTGAAAGGTGTTTTGAGCGTGGCGTGGATGCGATCGCACACCATCAGTGCCTGTTCTATGTTACCGACGCCTTCGAGTAAAATCGCGAACTCATCGCCACCCAAACGTGCTAGGGTGTCGCACCGTCGAATGCACGACTTCAGACGCTTTGCCAATGCCATTAACAGCTGGTCACCGATAGAATGGCCTAGGCTATCGTTGATCACCTTAAATCGATCAACATCTAGGAACAAAACTGCGCACTGTACGTAGGTATTACGCTCTAGCCGGACTACCGCCTGTTCCACACGGTCTACAAACAGCGCTCGATTGGCCAGTCCCGTTAGCTTGTCATAAAAAGCTCGGTTGCGCAGCTCCTCTACCATCCACTTGCGCTCTGTCAGGTTCACTACCTGCAACAAGAAGCAGATCGGTCGCTGCTGGTTGTCTTGAACGATGGTCACTGTCAGACCTACATGCAGCTCCTTTTCTTTCTTGGTCTGATGACGAGTCTCTATCTGAAAGTGCTGCCTTTTGCCAGAGAGTAGCTCCTTGCCTAGGGACATCAATACAGGAATATCTTCTGGATGCGTCAGCTCAGTAAATGACTGAGCGATTATTTCGTACTCTTCATATCCCACCGCATCACAAAAGCTTTGATTAGCGCTGAGAAACCGTCCCTCTAGATCTAGGATGGTCATCCCTATCGGCGATAGCTTGAAGATTTGCTTGAGTGTCTTTGTATTGAGAGAGTCCGATGAGGACTTTCTGGGCAGAGCAGTGACTACTGACGCTGACTGTATGTTTGTCATGCTTGAGTTGTTATTCATAGAAGACGCAAGAAAAGGGTCGCAAACATACAGAGGTTCACCAGCACAAATTCTTTCCAGCAAGAGCTAGCGACAGAGTGCCAGACGGGTGGTGTCATAAAGTGGTTAAAGTCTGCTGAGTGAGTGCCAAGACATAAGACTCTAACCAGAATGCCCCGGCATTCTGGCAGATTCTCGCTTTCTAGCAAAAAACATTGATAGTACTTGATTCGCTCGAACGACCAACGGTCAATCAGCGTTCCTTTCAACTGTGATCACAGTCTCGGTAACCTGCTCAAAGGTGTCGTCGTGGCTGATCACAAATAGCTGTTTGAATGATTTGATCCGGGCGATCGCCTCTGCTAGGCTAGTGCGCCTTGGCCTATCCATGTTCGTGGTCGGTTCGTCAAAGAAGGCGACATCGATATCTGCGAGTACTTTTAGCAGCGCCAGCCGTACCGCTAGGGCCGCGCACATCTGCTCACCCCCCGAGAGGTTGATAAACCGCCGAGTATGTGCGCCTTCTTGGACCGTGATTTCGTAGTCGGCGCTCCAGATTAGCGCGACGTTGGCGCGGCCTAACAGCTCACGAAATAGGCGGTCGGCTTCTCTAGATATGTTCTGCACGTAGCGTTCTGTAATTCTAGGTCCGGCTTCTTTGTAGACTTTGCGGGCGTAGTTGATGAATCGCTTGATGCGATCGCGTTCCTTGATCTCAGCTTGCGCCTGGTCGCGTTTCTCGGCGATTCCTCTGAGCTTGTCGATTTGGGTGGTAAGTTCTACAAACCGCTGCTTTAGTTGAGGCAAGCTACCCTGTAGCCGATCGGCTTGGGATTTAACGTCGGCGTACTGTTTGTCGACAATCGTGAATGTATTGGGATCAAAGTCTTTGGTCAGGACTGCTAGCTGTTTATCTATATCAGCCTTTTGTTTCTGACTTTGCGCACAGGTAGAGCGGATGTCTTCGCTTTCTGCTCTTAGCGAGTCGACTTGCTGGGCAGCCTGCTGGTTCTGTACGTGCAGCAGGTATCCGGCCTGGTGGGTCTGGCGAATTTGCTGCTGGGTTTGGATTTTGGCATCTAGCTGCTCGAAGGCTTCGAGCTGGGATGCGATCGCCTCTAGCTGCCCTGTGCCAGCGGTGCGAGTGGCGATCAGCGTTTTATGCTGTTGTTCTACTGCGCTCTGCTGCTTTAGAGTTTGCTCGATTAGCTGCTGCTTGCCTTTGGGATTGTCCAAGCGTCTGAGCTGTTGTTCTAACTGCTTTAGGGACTGGGCGACTGTCTCTTCTGACGCTAGTTGCTGAGTTAGTTCGCTTAGCTGCGCAGCTATCTGCTGCTGTTGAGCGATTAGCTGCGCATGTTTGGCTTCTTGGGTTGGCAGACTAGCTAGCTCAGCGCCTTGCCTGTAGGCTTGTTTGATCTGAGCCTGGAGCGCTTTACTCTGTTTCTCTAACTGTTGTTTGTCTGTTTGTTGCGTCAGGTCTTCTAAAATATTGTTGATGCGAGAGAGTATTTCTTTGGACAAAATGCCGCCTTTGAACAAAGCGTCTTTTACGGGCGCGATCGCCTCTACATTTAATCCATCAATATTCTCTACCCAGTTGTCCAAAGTCTTTAGCGCCGCTGCCACCTGGGTGCGATAGCTGTCTTGATTAGCAGTCCCACTATCGAGCATTGTTCGAATCTCTTGCTCGAACTGTCGGGCGGCGGCTATCCGACTGAGCTGCTCTCGAATTCGCGTTTGCTGCTCTTCCCACTGCGTGATGTGTGCCTGTGTTTCTTTTAGGCCGGTTAGGCGAACTATCTCGCTTTCAACTCGCTTGATTTCTAGTTGGCTAGTCTGCTGCTGCTGCGTTAGGGTCTTTTGCTGAAAACGAACGTTGGCGAATGTTTGGACCTGCTGCTGTAGGCTGCTGCGTTGCGCTTCTATCTGTGTTTGGGTGGCGATCGCATCAGCCAGCATTTTTAGCTCTTCTTTAGCCGTAGAGAACTGTTCTAGTTTTACCTCCAGTCGAGAGAGAGCCTGTTGACTTTGCGACAGCGACTGTTGAATAGTTTGCTGCTGCTGATTGAGCTGCGCTCTGATTTTTCCCTCTTCAGAAAGTTTCTTAAGCTGTTGTTCCGCAGCTACAAAGGTATCGTAGGCAGGCCGCTGCTTCTGACAGATGCCTGCGGCCTGCTGCGCTTGTGTTAAGACGGCTACTATCCGCTTTTGAGTTTGTTCATGGGCTTCTATCTGATTGCTTAGCTGCTGCTGTTGTTGTTGTATCTGCTGGATTTGCTCCGCTTGAACAATCAACGCCTGACGCCGCTGCGCAAGTTCTGTCTGCTGAGTCTCTAATCTAGCGAGGTGACTTTCTCCCTGAGTGATTTCCAAGTGCAGTTGCTGGTGCCTATTTTGAAGCTCGTCCCAGCTTTGCAGCGATTCTTCGTACTGTTCGACCAAGTCTTTTAATCTCTGTACCTGGGCTTCTGCGTACTTTCTCAAACTGCCGCTTTGGCGATAGGTCTCTCGATATTCTTCTACCTTAAGGATGGTATCGAAAATTGGCTTTCGCTTTTCGGTAGAAAGGAGAAAGTCAGCTGTAAACGTTCCCTGTGGTACGCCGATAGTATTGGCAAATAGCTGGCCTAGATCTGTGCCAGGGCTAACGCCTAGATGCTGCCTGAGCCAAGGGAGAACCTCATCTTTGGTACGAGTGTAAGGCAGCTTTTCTGCTAGCTGTGGATCGTAGAGAGAATAGCCCTGTGTGGTCGAGCGTTGAACTTCATAGGTGCGGCTATCGCGACTAGAGATGAAGGCGACTCTGACCTGTGCGCTGCTGGCCCCATTGCGGATTAGGTCTTCTTTGTTATAGCTGCCCTGATAGTTGAACAGCACCCAGGCGATCGCTTCTAGAATGCTGGTTTTACCGGCTCCATTTTCGCCACAGATAGCGTTTGTACCTGGCTGAAAGTGAAACTGCTGTTCTTTGTGTGTTTTGAAATTGGTGAGCGCGACCGAAAGGATTTGCATGCTGGCGTGGCATAGAGTCAAACTACGCCAAGCATAGACGATTTGTTTGCGCCTGAGCGCTCACGGTCGCTTATTGACTGGGTGTTGATTCACTAGGTGTTGATTCACCAGGTGTTGATTCGCTAGGTTGCGTCATTTTCTGAAAATCTATGGGCGATAGCGAATCTAGCTCCTGACTAGGTGAGATTAGCCACACCTCGACCTCTTCTTCAGGGTTAGAAAGCGAGGGCATCTTCCCAGCGGGCATGACGACGTAGTTGCCATCTGTGATTGCCTCTGGTAATGCAGGGCCGCTATTCGGGAGGGCGTTATCTGGGAGTAGGTTTACATCTGCTTCTAGGTTTGCAGGTGTTCTCCGCCTCTGCCAAGGGCCTGTGGGCTCGCTGGGCTGACTGTCATTGGATTGATTTGTCTGGTCGGTAGCCGCTGCTTCAGACGGATTCGCAGTGGATACGTCACTGGGTTTGGTAGGAGGTTGAATCTCTGTTGGTCCGGGTAGTCGTAGCGGTGGGGGGAAGACAAATCTACTGACCAAAGATGCTGCCATGCCGACAATCAGCGCGATCGGGATCAGCATGCTTGTGCGAAACTTTAGCCGTCCTTGAACTCTACGGCTGGTAGTGACGAAATCTTGAGATAGAGCGGAGAGTTCATCTCTGTGAAGCTGAGCGAAGGCGATCGCCTCTTGGAGCTGAGTGCCTCCTAGTAGATACTCGGCGCTTTTCGGCTTGCGCCGTTCTACCCATTCTTGAGCGCTACGCTCTAGCCGTCTCTGCTGGCGCAGTACGCTGCGAGATTCGGCTAGCCACTTGCGTAGCAGATCCCAATCATTTACCAGCGAATCGTGGACAATCTCCACCGTCCTGGGCGAGCCTAATAGAGGCGTAGACACCGAAGAATTGCTCAAAAACCAGGTCTTCAGAGGAGATGCCTCGTCCTGTCGCGTTTGCCAGGCCGCAGCCGGTATCTCTGTTCCCTGCTCAGCACAGCAGCTAGTCGCTAGCGTCGCCTGCGAAACCACAATCAGTCTTTCTGCCGATAGCTTGTCTAACGTGTAGTCGATGATTTCACTCGGAAATTGCTCGTTAACTAGCTCGCTTCTAAAGGCCCGTCTGCGATGGTCCTCTCTTCCTTCTCCTAGCTCACAAACCGCTAAAAAAATGCGTTTAGCCGCCTGCTGCATCTCTTCACTAAGGCTTTTATAGACTTCGGTAGCGCGTAGCGTCATCACGTTTTTGATACCACCTAGCGCCATATAGCTGTCCATGGTTAGCGTCGGTGCCTTGCTAGGACCGCCGTGAGTGTTGTTGCTTCGAGATCGCCACAGCTCCAGTAGCGTTTGCTGAAGTAGCGCTAGCTCGCCGGGCGCACCATTGGTATCTAGCATCAAAGTGTAGAGCAAGTTTTCGTCTATCTTCAGCCCCATCTTCTTGGCAGGTTCTTGAACAATCTCCTTGATCTGTTCATAGCCCATCGAAGTGATGAGAGTGGTGTTTTGCTCTACTAGCGCTTTTAGTTCGGGGTAGTCAATGAGCGCATCGCCCGCATCTGCTCTAAGCCCAATTACGATGCCCAGCGGAATACTAGGATCGGCCAACGCATTTAGCAAGCAGCGAACAAAGAGCTGTCTTTCCAACAGTATTTCGCTACTGAGCGTAGGCGTAAATAGTTCTTCAAACTGATCGACGATCAGCCACAGTTTGGAAAGAGAGGGAATGGATGTTTTTCCGGGTTCCATCAGCGCTGCTCGAATAATCTGGGCGAGTCCACCGCCTTCGTGAGCGCGTAGCAGCTGCTCAGCTTGCTGCATCTGCTCGGCGCGCTGAATGCTATCTGCATTCGCCGAGACAAAGGTGGCCGCGAGCGCTTTGAGTGGCTGCTGTGTGGGGGTAAGTAGCTTGAGCTGCCAGCTATCACTGCCAGCAATGCGATCGCCCTTGCGCAACTGATGCATCAGCCCAGCTCGCAGCAGTGAAGTCTTTCCACTGCTAGAAGCGCCCACTAGGGCACAGAAATTTCCGGTACTTACTTTGCTCAAAAGCTCATTTGTGAGTTCGTCGCGGCCAAAAAAGTAGTCAGCATGAGCCTCGTCAAAAGCAGCCAGACCCCTGTAAGGACAAAAGCCAAACGACATCTGTTTGAGTCTGGCGAGCGTGCTAATCGGCGTCTTGGAAAATGCCGCTTTGAGTCCGCTGACGCGAGTGAGTACAATCTCGCTGCCCGAACTTTCGAACAGTGGTTGCTGCAGTTCGCCCCGCAGCTGCTGGCTGATATGATCGGTTAGGTTGTAGTTACTGACTTTCCCCCCTTGCCGCTCGTAGGGATTGAGCCCAGAAAGCAGCGCCTTGGTAAAGACACTGTGTTGACCTTCTAGGGCTTCGTAGGCGGATTCATATTCTCTAGAGGCCGCCATAAACAGTCGATCGACTCCCTGGCGGGCTCCTGGATCAGCCTCTCTAAAGCTCATCAGGCCGCCGCTGTGGCAGCAGTCTAGAATGACTACGACCTGCCGAACAGGACTGCTTTGCAACAATCTTCTAAGCCAGTCTAGAGAAATACCAAAGTTGCCCTGGTTAGGATTAGTATCGCTAGTAACTAGGTATCCTTCCTGTATTCCTGCTTCTCGCTGTAGTCCGTGGCCAGAGAAATAAAAGAGCGCTGTTGTTGGAATGCTTTTTCCCTTTGGCTTGAACAGCTTCACCAGCGCCTCTTCTAACATCTGGGCCGTAACGCCGCGTCGCTCTCCAACAACAGGGCGTTTGTTTTTTATCACCTCGGGCATGCGCTGTACTCTAAACTCACCCTGAGCTTGCAACCGGGCAGCAATCGCCTCGGCGTCAGTTGCCGAAGCGCTAAGGGCGGGCAGGGCTTGATATTGATTAATACCTACAACTAGTGCGTCTCGTGACATGTGTAGAACACCCTGATGACAAATTAGAGAGCGCAGCAAGAAAAACAATCGCTCGTACAAACGATGTCAATGCTTACCCTTGTAATCAATTGGAGTTGATTAGAGAGAACACTGAGAAGTTTGTCTTTCAAAAAGATACACAAACTCACAAAAGAATAGACAGGGGAGTATTTCCCCCTACTCACTTCAAAACAAAGAAAGTTGATACGTAATAGATGGAGAGATCTCCTGAAAATTACTGAAAATAATCTGCTAGCAGCGAGTTGTGTGAATATGTCTTGATCGGTACTTAGATACAAACGCGTAGGCTCATCCATTTTCTCTGTATCTGTCTACGTATGTTTGCGAAGTGAAATATACGAAACTATCGACGAATCAATTTTTTTGTTGTGGACTAGGCCAATCAGCTGACTTTTGCGCCGGGATCAAAGTTCCGTATAAAAGTAGAAAGAAAGTTACAAAAATACGTTACGCATCCGCTGTTACTCGTAAAGCATCGAGTAAAGTTGGTTTGTGTTCATAACTATATTAATAACTACGTTAGTGAGATAAGACTCATGGCCCGAGGTCTATATGCGCTTTTGGTGGGCATCAATCAGTACGATGCGCGGTCACGCGTTCCGCACCTGAGAGGATGCGTGAATGATATCCAGGGCATTCGGTCTTATCTAGAAGGGCGCGTCGCAGCCGACGATTTTGACCTACACCTAAAGGTTCTAACGGATTCGCAGGCGACTCGCCAGCGTATTGTTGACGGATTTCAGCAACACCTATCGCAGGCAACTAGTGACGATGTGGTGTTGTTTTACTATGCGGGGCACGGATCACAGGCAAAGGCTCCAGCGGCTTTTTGGCCGGTGTCACCCGATCGAATGATGGAGACCCTGGTCTGCTATGACAGCCGGGTCGACAGTGACCATTGGGATCTAGCGGATAAGGAACTGGCTCAGCTAATTGCCCAAGTATATGCCAAGCAGCCTCACATTGTGGTGGTGCTAGACTGCTGCCATTCGGGATCAGGAACTAGAGAGGTGATCTCACAGGGTCTAGCAGGAGCAGTAGCGACTCGAAAGGCTGAGATTGACTATCGCGATCGCCCTTTAGACAGCTTCTTGCTTAGCCCATCGGACGCATTAGCGATGACCGCCTCCGTAGAAACGACCTCCACAGCGGCTAGTACACGTAGCTTGACCGATACGCCGACGACGCTACAGCTTCCGGTCGGGCGTCACGTGGTGATCTCTGCCTGTAGCAATATCGAAGAGGCGAAGGAATACCACGGCGGCGACATGCCCCAGGGCGCGTTTTCTTACTTTTTGCAAGAGTCGCTAAACAAAGCCAATGGGAGCTTGAGCTATCGAGATTTATTCAAGCGCACCAATGCGTTGATTCGCAGCGGTGTTCCTGCTCAGTCGCCGCAGCTAGAGGCTACGAATGCTGAGGATCTAGAGCAGCCGTTCTTGGGCGGGGCGATCGCACCGACTCCTCCTTACTTCACAGCTAGCTACCACAAAGACCACGGCTGGAGTATCGATGGTGGCGCGGTTCATGGCATACAATCCCCCACGGCCAAAGAAACTACAGTCCTAGCGGTATATCCATTCGATGCAGATGCGCAGCAAATGAAGGATGTGTCGCAGGCGATCACGCAGGTCAAGCTGACAAAAGTTTTGGCTCAGCTCAGTACTATCGAAAGCCGCAATTCTGTTTTCGCCGAACAGGGCAATACTTTCAAGGCGGTAGTGATCAGCTCGCCCCTCCCGCCTCTACAGGTCTATCTAGAAGGGGACGCAGCCGGAATTGAAGCTTTGAAGCAGGCAATCGCTACTCTCGGTCCACAGGGATCAGCCTCTCTTTATATCAGAGCTATTGACCAAATTGATGGCGCAGCGTTCCGAGTGTTAGTACAAGGCGATATGTACACTATTGCCTCACCTACTGATGCACGGGCGCTAGTGACGCCTGTACATGGCTACAGCGCGCTGAGCGCGGGTAAAGTTGCTAGGAACCTAGAACACATTGCTCGATGGAAGACGACTGTCGAATTGTCTAGTCCCGCTAGCAGTCAAATTCAAGGTGCAGTCGCGCTCAAAATATACAGCGGCACAGAGCCTACCTCAGAAGCGTCTAAAGAAATCAAAAGCTCTCAGATTCGATTGGACTATCGCTACGACGCCTCAAAGCAGAAATGGATGCGTCCAAAGTTCAGAATCAAGCTGCACAACACCAGTACCCAGACGCTTTACTGCGCCTGTTTCTATCTAACTGAGCGTTTCAAAGTAGACGTGATCAGACCAGACAGGGTAACTAGTCTAGTCAGGCTCTTACCTAATGAGGAAATCTGGTTCGCTAACGGTGCGGCGCTAAGCGGCAGTGTTCCTGATGGACTGTGGCGGCAGGGAATCACAGAGTGCCGAGATATTCTAAAGCTGATTGCCTGTACAGATGAGTTTGATCCAACGTTGATGATACTAGGTGAGTTAGGTTCGCAGCCTGTTCAGGAAGGAACGCGATCACTCGGCGGGGCAAATACGGCGGGTAGCAGCAGTCTCAACCGACTGATGAGGCGAGTCAATACCCGAGACATTGGCCTTGGCGAGGAAGAAGAAATCTATGATGACTGGGTTACCAACCAGATCGGGTTTACCTTTGTCCGGCCACAGCCTTCTGCGCCAGTTGATCGCACTCAGTCGATGCCCGTAGCTGCAGGCGTCACGGTTAGACCTCATTCCGGGCTAAGCGCCAACGTTCGGCTAAGTACCGTACCACAGGCGACCCGCGATCTGGGCAGCTTCATTTTGCCGCCGCTTCTACAAGAGGAGACCGAACTGCTACAGTTCACCCAAAGCCGTGCTAGCGACCCTGGATTGAGTACGATCGAGCTAAATAACGTTAGCAATGCAGAGGCGGTCACCACCGAGAATCCGCTGGTGATAGAAACGCAGGTGCCACTAGGTGAAGGTGAGTATGTGCTGCCGATTGCGCATGATGGTGAGTTTTATCTGCCGCTGGGCTATGGCAAAGCTAAGAACGGTAAAACTGAGATTGTGATTGAGCGGCTGACCGAGCCGATTAGTGAAGGGACTCGAAGTGTCACTGGCTCCGTGCGAATTTTCTTTCAGAAGATTGCTACCAAGAAGCTGGGACTGGACTTTGACTATCCGTTGCTGGCGATCGCACAGCTAGAAAAATTGTCTACTGCCGCAGGCAATAGGACAGCGTCTCCTAAAGTCACCTACGTCCGCGAAGTGGAGACCGTAAAAGCTAGAGTCGCCGACGCTCAGAACATCGCTATCTACATTCATGGCATCTTTGGTGATACCGAGAGTATGCTGCCGAGCTTGGAGAGTGTGATCGCTTCTCTAGAAGACAACAAAGAAGACAGCACGCCCATCAGCAACCTCTATGATTTGGTTTTGACCTTCGACTACGAAAACTTGAACACCACGATTGATCAAAATGCTAGGTTGCTCAAAGAACGTTTAGAAGCCGTCGGACTGCAGGCTGGCCACGGCAAAACGGTCCATATCATCGCGCATTCTATGGGTGGGCTAGTCTCTCGCTGGTTTATAGAAAGAGAGGGTGGCAACCAAATGGTGAACCATCTGATCATGTTAGGAACGCCCAATAACGGATCGCCCTGGCCACAGGTGCAGGCTGGGATTACGGCTGCCGTATCGTTTGCCTTGAACGGGCTGTCTTTGGTGGCCGCGCCGCTGATGATTTTAGAAGGACTATTAAAGCGAATTGAGACAGTAGATGTCTCACTTGATCAGATGCAGCCGGGATCGGACTTCTTGGCCGAGATTGCCAAATCTCCAGATCCGGGTATTCCCTACACGCTGATCGTCGGGAATACGTCGCTGATGACAGCAGAAGCGCAGACTTTGAAAGAGAAGATCATGCAGCGGCTAGGAAAGCTAGCAGAGCTTCCTTTCTTTAAGCAGCCGAACGATATTGCAGTGTCGGTGAACAGTATTGTGTCTATTCCAGCAGGGCGATCGCCTAGTCCAAAACAACTGCCGACAGCCTGCAACCATCTAGAGTACTTTGTTCACCCGGCGGGCTTGGCATCACTGACAGAAGCTGTTGTCGGTACGGGTGTTCGACCACCAAAGCAGGTGTCTGATTCTAATTTAGATAAGAGTTCTAATTCGGATAAGAGCTCTAATTTGGATAAGAGTGAGCGCGAACCTTCTCTTGTACCTGAGCAGGTTCTCCCTGATTCCTCTAGTCTATTTGGCGATGGAGAATCTAAAGAACCTGCTCAGCTGACGACCGAAAGTGTAGAAACAACCGATTCGCCTTCTTCTAAACTTTGGATTCTAGGTGTTGTAGCTCTGCTGATCGCTGCAGGCGTAGTCTTTTTCCTTACTCAAAGGCCCGCTGCCACGCCAACAGTCCCTGAATCCACCGAACAGACGCCATAGCCCCAGATCCGAGCTTACCGCCTAATCTCTCTGGCTAGCGTTAGCCCCACTGAAGGTGAAATGAAGGTGCAAAAAGATGAGCAGTCTAGATTTTAAGCAAAATTTGGCTATCGTTGTCGGTATCGATCGATATGGCCACGGCATTCCGCAGCTAGCTAATTCTGTTTCAGATGCGAGTGCGATCGCTCACCTTCTCGAAACCAAGCATGGATACACAACAACTCTTCTAACCAATCAAAAGGCCACTCAGCAGCATCTTGTCAGTCTCCTCTACGACATTCTCCCTAAACAAGTAAAATCCACCGACCGCTTACTGTTCTATTTTGCTGGTCACGGTATCGCACTCAACGGTGAAGATGGCCCCGAAGGATTTCTAATTCCCCAAGACTCACGCCTTGGCAATACCCAAACCTATCTTTCGATGGTGCAACTACAGCAGGCACTAATTGCTCTACCCTGTCGCCACTTTCTTGCTATCTTCGACTGTTGCTTCGCGGGAGCTTTCCGCTGGTCTAGCACTCGTGACATCAGCGCTGTTCCCGAGGTGATCCACCAAGAGCGCTACGAACGGTTCTTGCTCGATCCAGCCTGGCAGGTAATCACCTCCACTGCCTATGACCAGACTGCTCTCGATTCTTTTACCTTTCAGGACGCTCGCGGACAGCAGGGCAATCATTCTCCCTTTGCCCTAGCGCTGTTAGAAGCCCTCGCTGGTGAAGCCGATACTTCGCCGCCCGCCGCGGGTAATCAACCTAGGGGTGACGGCGTGATCACAGCAACAGAGCTGTATGTGTATTTGCGCGATCGCATCGAACCACCCACTCACCAGAGCCGCCAGCGTCAGACTCCTAGTCTCTTTGCCCTGGGCAAACATGACAAAGGCGAATACATCTTTCTCAATCCGGACCATCCCCTCAACCTACCGCCTGCCCCACCGCTGGACCCTGCTCAAAATCCCTATCGAGGTCTAGAGTCATTCGATGAAGCGCACGCGGATTTGTTTTTCGGTAGAGGTGATCGCATCACCGCCCTAAGGCAACAAGTCACCACTCATCCTTTTACCGCTGTTATCGGCCCTTCCGGCAGCGGCAAGTCCAGCCTCGTCAAAGCCGGTCTCATCCCTCAAATGCGGTCAGAGTCTACCTGGCAAATTCTTGGCCCGTTCCGCCCTAGCGGAAACGCCCTAAAAGTTCTCTTGGAGATGGTTCAAGAAATCTCAGGAAACAGCTCGATACAACAAAGCGCTCTGACTCAAAACAGTCTTGCTACAGTAATCGACACCTGGAGCCAAGCCCACCTTGAGAAAAAGATGCTGATAGTCATCGACCAATTCGAGGAACTGCTCACTCTAGAAAGCAACGAAGCTGCGCGATCGCTCTTCCTCCAAAACCTTGCCCAAATCCTGGTGGCTGAGCGCAGCCGAAGCCACCTCACCCTCACCCTCCGAGCTGACTTCGAGCCTCAATTTCAATCCACCGCCCTTGCTCCTCATTGGGACATTGCCCGCTTCATCCTCGCGCCAATGTCTCGCACTGACCTGCGAGCAGCCATCGAGCAACCCGCCAGCGCCAAAGTCATGTATTTTCAGTCAGACGACCAGCGCCATCCTCTAGTCGAACAAATTATCAACGAAGTGGCTGACATGCCAGGTGCCTTACCCTTATTGTCTTTCACCCTGAGCGAACTCTACCTCAAATTCTTGGAACGACAAAGTACCGCTAGGAAACAAGGAGAATCTCTTGATCGAGCCATTCTCGAATCTGACTACAGAGCGATGGGCGGTGTTGTTCGCAGTCTTACACAAAGAGCCGATCAAGAATACAACGCCCTGGTAGAGCGAGATCCGGCATACGCCCAGACTATCCGCAACGTCATGCTGCGAATGATTGCAGTTGGCGGCGGCGAAGTCACCCGTCGCCGAGTCCCATTGACTGAACTAGCCTATTCAGGCGCTGAGAATGAACGCGTTCGGCAAGTTGTTCAACGCTATTCGGCAGCACGCCTCTTGGTAGAAGGCCAAGACCTGACTGGCCAATCTTACGTCGAACCTGCCCACGATGCCTTGGTGAGCGGTTGGCAAAAGCTCCTGATCTGGCAAAGAGAAGAAGAGAATCTGATGCTTCAGCGCCGTTTAACACCTGCCGCTCTGGAGTGGGAAAAAGAACAAAAACCTCGCTTTCTATGGAACGCAGATCCCCGACTGGATATATTACAACAGCGCCTAAATACGTCCAAACACTGGCTCAATCAGTCGGAGACAAAATTTGTTCGGTGTAGCATTGCGAGAAAGCGGCTCAACAACCAGCTTAGAACAGGCGGCACGCTGACAGTCATTTTTCTGCTGAGCGCCGGACTACTCGCTGCGCTCATCGGTCAGCGTCAGTCAAAGATTGAAGAAACAAGATTCTCTAGAGAATCTGCCAGACTGAGTCTGGGCCAAAATCATTCATTAGAGGGGTTGCTCTACAGTCTGTCTTCTGGAGATTCGTTGGCTCATCCACTATTGCGATGGATACAGCCGGAGAAAACGCTTCAAACTCAGGTGGCAGGAACTCTCCAGTGGGCAATATTCAACGTTCGAGAACAGAATCGCATTGGTGGCCATTCTGGCCCTGTGCGCAGCCAGTGGAGCCCAGATGGAACAAAGATTGCAACAGCGGGCGAAGATGGACTTATTCAGCTGTGGGACATAGAAGCGCAACAGAGTACTCGGTGGCAGGCTGATAGCCAAGGAATACAGCTTGCGAGATTTAGTCCAGACGGCAGGTGGATTGCCAGCGCTGGAGAAAGCGGAATAGTGAATCTCTGGACGCTGAAAGGAGAGAAGCTAGCAGAGCTGACAGGACATGATGGAATCGTGAGCTACGTCGGGTTTAGTCCTGATGGTCGGCGACTCGCTAGCCTAGCAAGAGGTGGAGAGTTAGTTTTGTGGAGTTTATCAGAAGAACCTGAAGATTCTGAACCTTTGACTAGCTGGCAAGTAACGTCCAAGAGAGCTAAGAGCGTATATTTTCATCCGCAGCGGCCCTGGCTAGTCACAACTGATGTAGAAAGTATTAAGCTGTGGGACTTTAATGGTGAGCTGATTCGAGAGTTCGCGCAGCATGCTTGGTCAGCTGTATTTACGCCTGATGGCAAGCAGATTATAGCGGCGGGCGATGACGGACAAGTGGGCGTTTGGGATGTGGAGACAGGTGATCGCATCTATCTTTGGCGAGCCGATCGTCAGCGCCTCTGGAATCTCATCCTCAGTCCCGACGGGCAGCAAATCGCTACCGCTGGTGAAGACGGCATCGTTAAGCTGTGGACTTTTGCGGGCGATCGCATTACCCAATTTCGCAACCATACCGGACCTGCTCGCAGCGTCAGCTTTTCGCCTGATGGTGGGCAAATTGCCAGCGCTGGTGACGATAGCAGCACTCGCATCTGGACAACTCAAAGCCCAGCTAGTAGCCGAGCTGTGAGGCCGTCAGGATCTAGCCAGCGGCTTCAACTGATAAAAGGAGGCGCCCAAATCGTTAGCGGTGGGGAAGACGGAAATCTGTTGTTTTGGTCAATTGAAGATCAGCTAGTATCACCGATAGAAAATCCAGTCGAATCAGAAAATCCTGAGGCCAACAACCGGTCGGCCATTCGTGATATTGATGTCGATAGCACCGGAAACATTATCGCTAGCATAGACGCGATAGGTGGTGGTGCTATTCGAGATCTGACTCAACCTGAAAAAATAGAAGTTTTTCAACTGCCTGATACTGTTGTTGCTAGCAGCATCGCGCTCAGCCCCGGTGCTCAGCAGCTAGCAATTGACATTGTAGGTGAGACTGTTCTGTTGATCGATCGGACCAATGGACAAACGCAAACGATCAGTCCGGCAGGAGGGACTATCAACCGACTTGCTTTTAGTGCCGATAGTAAACGGCTGGCGATCGCTAGTGAGAACGGAGTGATTCAGCTATGGAATACGCAGACTAACCGCATGGAAGCACAGCTACAAGACCATATTGGCCCTGTGAGCAGTATTGCATTTAGTTCCGCAGATCTCGATCAACTGGCCAGCGCAGGTACGGATGGTACTGTCAGGCTTTGGAATACAGACACGCAGCAATCAATCGGATCACCGTTCCAAGTCTACAATCAGTCGGTGGTCGCGGTCGCGTTTAGCCCAGATGGCAGGGTTGTTGCCAGCGGCGATCGCACAGGCGCTATTCAGCTTTGGGATACAGCCCAACAAGAACAGATCGCTACATGGCAGGCGCATTCGGAAGCCATACAGGATATTAAGTTTGGAGCTAAAGGCCAACATCTCATTACCGCAGGCGCAGAGGGCGGTATCAGCGTTTGGGCTCTAGATTCTTTTGAGACGTTGATGGCAGCAGGGTGCGATCGTATTCGAAACTTTCTAAAACATTCAGTCAATCAGACCAGCATCGAAGTGTGCAAAACAGACTAAAAATGACAGGAGCCGATGCCTAGGGCTGCAAAATGTACTTGCCCACATGCTGCCCCGGCGCCATCTCCGCGTGAGCCTCGCGCACTCTATCGAGCCCAAACCTGCCCGCAATTGGCAAGCCGTAAGTTCCCGCCGCTACCGGATCAAAAATGACATCCAACCCCCTTGCCTTGCGTTAGCTGTTTGACAGTGCGCCACCAGGGCTTGTTCTCTTCTGACTGGCGTGTGACTACGATGTGGCCGTACTGGGCTACCTCTAGGTTCTGGAGTGCTCGGGCTTTCTCTGGGCTGGTCGTGGTGCCAATAGTATTGCCGCTCCGCCTGATTCATCCCCACGCTCGCCAGCCGGATCACGACCTCACTTGGCCCTAGACTTATTGTATCTAGCTGAACTACGTCCATCATCTCGACGCCGCCGAAAGCTCTAACCACTACCTGCTTCATTGCAAACTCAAACTCCGATGATGACAGCACTAAGCCCTTATTCTCTTCCACGTTGGCCTTGTATAAACGGGCACACAGAAATCGGAGAGTGCAGGTGCAAACTAATGAAAACGATGTGGACGAACAACGAGGCGCTAGAGATTAATCCGCCGTGCTGGGAGAGCGCGATGTACTTTTTAGAAACTTTTACTTATGTAGAAGCCGAGTTTGGCATTGTTGATCTTGCCGCGACTGGAATGTTTGATTTGTCGCATCCAGCTACGGCCGAAGAACTTAATCTGACTAAAGCGCTGCGAACCCTACGGCACAAAGTCTCTATCACCAAGTCCATTTTGCACTGGATTTCTGATAACAAAGAATCGTTAGAGGATTGCCCTCTAGAACTGATTGGCAAATAGCTGTTGCCGGTTACCGCTGCTGAGTACTGGCGCTGAATACTGCATTAGCCGGATGTCCAATTGAACGCTGTATCAGAATTCTTCATTAAATCTCTTCTAATCGCAGTCGTACAGAGTCCCCATGAGAGGGCAGTCCTTCTGCGCGAGTCAGCACATCAATATCTGCTGCTACTTCTCTTAAAGCGCTGCGGCTGTACTGCACTAGGCTGGTGTGCTTCATAAATGTCTCGGTGCTTAGCGGCGATGCATAGCGAGCCGCGCCAGAGGTAGGCAGCGTGTGGTTTGGTCCAGCGAGATAGTCTCCTACCGCCTCTGGCGTGTCGTGCCCTAAGAAAATAGCACCTGCTTGATGGATTAAAGGCAGCAGCTCCCACGGCTCCTCTACTTCCAACTCTAAGTGCTCTGGTGCAAAGATATCTGAGAGTTTCGCCGCGGTCTCTAGGCTATCGACGACGATAGCTGCGCCGTAGTGAGCGATCGCCTTCTCTGTTAGGGTCTGTCTAGGATGCTGAACTAGCTGCCGTTCCACTTCGTCGGCAACGGCTTGAGCTAGGGCGCTATCAGTCGTGATCAATACTGCTGCGGACATCGGATCGTGCTCTGCCTGAGCCAGTAAATCGGCGGCTACGTGAACCGGGTTGGCGCTGCTATCAGCGATCACCAGCACTTCCGATGGACCAGCTAGTGAATCGATGCCGACCTTCCCGTATACGTACTTTTTCGCTAGGGTGACGTAGATATTGCCCGGTCCAGTGATCACGTCTACAGAAGGGATAGTGTGGGTTCCATAGGCTAGCGCTGCGATCGCCTGAGCGCCCCCTACCTGATAGATCTCTTCGACGCCAGCTTCTTGCGCCGCGACTAGCACTGCCGGACTGATGACACCATCTTGCCCAATTGGTGTTGCCATCACCACCCGTTCTACCCCTGCTACTCGCGCTGGAATCGCATTCATCATCACTGTGCTGGGATAGCTAGCTCTTCCGCCTGGTACGTAGATACCTGCTTTCTCGACGGGTGCGTAGCGCTTGCCGAGGACTACGCCGTTATCCTCGAATGTAACCCAGCTTTTTGGCAGCCGCTGCTGATGAAACTTTTTGATGTTGGTACAGGCTGTGCGAATCGCTCGCAGTAGATCCTGCGAGATCTGCTGGTAGGCCGCATCTAGCCGAGCGCCGTCTACCTTCAAAGTCGTGCTTGTTAGCGTCTGGGCGTCGAATTTTTCAGTGTAGTGAAGTAGTGCCTCATCCCCGGTTTGCCGTACGGCTTCGACAATCTCTTTGACCGTTGCTTCTGCGTCGGCGACCTTTGCATCGTGGGTGCGATCGCAAATACGCTGAAGTTCCGCTTTAGCATCACCTAGCTGGTTGATAATTCGCAGCATGTAAGACAAGAGAAAAGGGCAACAAGTCAAGCAAGGCAAACGGCTAGCAACCACTTACCACTTTTCACTAGCTTAGCGTGGAATTCTAAAGGGTAGCCAGTCGATGGGTCTGATCACAAATATCCTTTCCATCACATTTTTGTAATCTTGTAGATCAAAATCCAGGCAGGAAATCAAACCTTCGATGCTATAATCATTTATTCTGATAGTCTTAACTGACACTGATGTAAGGGCGACTGGCGAGAGCGCAAATACAAACATATGGCAAATACAAAATCTGCGATCAAACGCATTCGAGTTGCAGAGCGAAATCGATTGCGGAATAAAGCATACAAATCAGCAGTAAAAACCCTAACTAAGCGGTACCACGAGGCGTTGGAGGCCGATGCCTCTAATCCTTCTGAAGAAAGCAGCAAGCTAGTACGAGAAAGAATGTCGGCTGCTGTTAGCAAGATCGATAAAGCTGTTAAACGCGGCGTACTACACAAAAACGCAGGTGCTAGACGTAAGTCTCGCTTGGCTAAAGCGTTGAAAAAACAAGAGGGATCTGACTACTCAGCTAGTCGCTCAGCAGCTACTGCTCCAGCTAGCGTTGAGGAGGCTGTAGCTGAAGAGACCGCTGCCACTGAAGAGACTAGTACTGAAGAAACTGGTACTGAAGTCGCTAGCACTGAGGTTGCCAGTACTGAAGATACCAGTGCTGAAGAAGTAAGCGCTCCTACTGTCGCTGAGACGAACGACGAAGAGAGTGAATAAGCTCACGTTTTTATTTCTTACCCTTTAGATACCGTAATGCGTCTTGTTGATACCCACGTTCATATCAACTTCGATTCTTTTGATGTCGATAGAGATGCGGTAGCGACGGCTTGGAGAGAGGCTGGTGTTGCACATTTGGTGCATTCCTGTGTTGCTCCTAGTGAATTTGAAAAGATTCAGGCGATCGCCCAGCGCTATCCAGAGGTTTCCTTTGCGGTTGGTCTTCATCCTCTAGATATGGATAAATGGACCGATGGCATGCCGGCCGACATCAGGCGTCTAGCCCAGTCTGATGCCAAGGTCGTAGCGATTGGTGAGATGGGTCTAGATTTCTTCAAAGCCGACGATAAGGCGATGCAAAAGCAGGCTTTTGTTGCTCAGCTAGAAATTGCGCGTGATTTGGATTTGCCAGTGATTATTCACTGCCGCGACGCTGCTGAGGAGATGGCCGAGCTAGTGGAGGTGTTTTTCGAAGAGAACGGTCGTGTCAAAGGCGTAATGCACTGCTGGACAGGTAATCCTGAAGAGACTCAGCGCTTTTTGGATCTGGGCTTCTTTATTAGCTTTAGCGGGATTGTCACGTTCAAAAGTGCAAAGCAGGTGAAGGCTTCGGCCAGGATGGTTCCGGGTGATCGCATTCTGGTAGAAACTGACTGCCCCTTTCTTTCACCCGTTCCCAAGAGAAAAGAAAAACGCAACCAGCCAGCTTTCGTTCGATATGTTGCCGAACATGTCGCTGAACTGAGGGGGGTTTCCCTAGCTACTCTAGCCGAACAAACTACTCGCAATGCTCAGGCGCTGTTTTCACTACCAACCAAACTTCTAGCACCCGCTCTTAGTACTACAGAAGCTGGGGATTCTGGTATCTAACAGTCTTTAGCACTATCCAAAATCCAATCTAAAGCCGACCTAGCTTCTAAGCGTAGATCTGGACTTACTCCTCTAAAGCTTCTTGCCTCTGGACCTACCCAATTGGTAGATCCCGCTCAACGAGTACTGGCAGTCTAGTCCCCGCAGTCTAGTCTCTATGGTCAACGTCTTGACATTACGATGTTTTTGAGCTGCGTGTTTAGATTATGATAGATAAGCCAAAAAAATATTTTTTGATACATCCACCGACTACTGCAGAATCCTTCCACTAATACAAAGACCTCAATATCCCCATTTACATAGGATACCAGCCTTATATGTTAGCTGAAGTGAACGCCTGTTCTCTGAAAAAATCGCCACCTAACTGCCTGTCATTTACAACTTCAACCCTCGAATTCCCCTGACCTAACTACTCAGCGCAGGCGAATTTTACAATTCTTAACAGTAAAAGTTGGAATTTATTTTTTCTTCAGGTGTGCGCATTGAGCATATTCCATGTTCGTATCGCTTGTCGATAGGTAGCGTTGCCCCTAGCCACATATCGCCAAGCAGGTGGTCGAACACTGCTCTTTAACACTTGTTCTCTGTTCCCCGTTCTTGAGGTCGCTTAAGACTTGCTCAAGACTTTTGCTCCGCCCTTTTGCTCAAGACTTGCAAAAAGCTAGCGCCTATCCTCCTTACTCTCCTGCATCTTTTCGATCCTGACTCCTTCTCTCTTTTTCCACTCTCTTTGTAGTAAGCGCTTGCTCTTGTCTAGCGCGATTTTTTGAGGAACGCATGACTGACTCTACTCTTACCACCGTTGACGCTACGCTTGCCACTGTTGACTCTGCTGCGCTCACCCCGTCGGCCACTAACACCACGCCCGTCCATCTACTACCTGATCTCGTCGAAATCCAGCGGGCTAGCTTCCGATGGTTCCTTGGCGAGGGACTAGTCGAAGAGTTAGAAAGCTTCTCGCCTATCACTGACTACACTGGCAAGCTAGAGCTTCACTTCTTGGGCAAAGACTATCGTCTCAAGGCTCCCAAGTATATGGTGGATGAGGCCAAACGGCGCGACAGTACTTACTCAGTACAAATGTACGTCCCCACCCGCCTAATTAACAAGGAAACGGGTGATATTAAGGAGCAAGAAGTATTCATCGGCGATTTGCCGCTAATGACCGATCGCGGCACTTTCATTATTAACGGCGCTGAACGAGTCATCGTCAACCAGATTGTCCGCAGCCCTGGTGTCTATTACAAGGCCGAAACAGATAAGCACGGTCGTCGTACCTACACCGCCAACCTAATCCCGAACAGGGGTGCATGGCTGAAGTTCGAGACCGATAAAAATGACCTGGTTTGGGTCCGTATCGACAAGACTCGAAAGCTATCCGCTCAGGTTTTGCTTAAGGCGCTGGGTCTTAGCGACGGTGAAATCTTTGATTCTTTGCGTCACCCTGAGTATTTCCAGAAGACTATCGAGAAAGAAGGCCAGTTCAGCGAAGAAGAAGCGCTGCTAGAGCTCTACCGCAAGCTACGCCCAGGTGAGCCCCCCACCGTCAACGGCGGTCAGCAGCTGCTAGAGTCTCGCTTCTTTGATCCCAAGCGTTACGACCTAGGAAAAGTGGGCCGTCACAAGCTCAACCGCAAGCTGCGCCTAAGCATTCCTGAATCGACTCGGGTGCTGACGCCTCAAGATATCGTCTCCGCTATCGACTATCTAATCAACCTAGAGTTTGATATTGGTAATCCCGATGATATCGACCACCTCGGTAACCGCCGAGTCCGCTCTGTAGGCGAGCTTTTGCAAAACCAAGTGCGTGTAGGTCTAAATCGCCTAGAGCGGATCATTCGTGAACGGATGACTGTTTCGGATGCCGATTCCTTGACGCCTGCTTCGCTAGTTAACCCGAAGCCATTAGTCGCTGCTATCAAAGAGTTCTTTGGCTCCAGTCAGCTCTCTCAGTTCATGGACCAGACTAACCCGCTAGCTGAGCTAACCCACAAGCGCAGAATTAGTGCGCTCGGCCCAGGTGGTTTGACTCGTGAGCGCGCTGGCTTTGCCGTCAGGGACATTCACCCTTCTCACCATGGCAGAATTTGTCCGATTGAAACGCCTGAGGGTCCAAACGCGGGCCTGATTGGTTCACTGGCAACGCATGCTCGTGTGAACGACTTTGGCTTCATTGAGACGCCTTTCTTCCCGGTCGTCAACGGTCGAATTATCAAGGACAAGCCAGCTGTCTATATGACTGCTGATGAAGAAGATGATTTGCGCGTAGCACCTGGCGACGTGCCGATTGACTTTGATAACAATATCCTGGGTGAAACGGTTCCGGTGCGATATCGCCAAGACTTTACAGTCACCTCACCTAAAGAGGTTGACTATGTAGCGGTTTCTCCGGTGCAGATTATCTCGGTAGCGACTTCGCTAATTCCTTTCCTAGAACACGATGACGCCAACCGTGCCCTGATGGGCTCGAACATGCAACGTCAGGCGGTGCCACTGCTGCGGCCAGAGCGAGCGCTAGTCGGTACGGGCCTAGAAGCGCAGGCGGCTCGCGACTCTGGCATGGTAATTATCAGCAGGACAGACGGCGTCGTCAGCTATGTCGATGCGAACTGGATCAAGGTCACAGACCCAGAAGGGAAAGTCCATTCATACGAGCTGCAAAAGTACCAGCGATCAAACCAAGATACTTGTCTGAACCAGCGTCCGTTCGTCTTTGAAGGTACGAAGGTAGTTGCAGGTCAGGTGATGGCCGATGGCTCTGCTACTGAAGGCGGCGAGATCGCGCTAGGCCAAAACGTGCTGATCACCTACATGCCTTGGGAGGGCTACAACTACGAGGACGCGATCCTGCTGAGTGAGCGCCTAGTTTACGAAGACGTCTACACCTCTATTCACATTGAGAAGTTCGAAATCGAGGCACGTCAGACCAAGCTTGGTCCTGAAGAAATTACTCGCGAGATTCCGAACGTGGGTGAGGATGCGCTGCGTCAGCTAGATGAGACTGGCATCATTCGCGTAGGTGCGTGGGTGAGTTCTGGTGACATTTTGGTGGGTAAAGTCACACCGAAAGGTGAGTCGGATCAGCCGCCAGAAGAGAAGCTGCTGCGGGCTATCTTTGGTGAGAAAGCTAGAGACGTTCGTGATAATTCTTTGCGTGTGCCTAACGGTGAGAAAGGCCGGGTGGTGGATGTGCGCGTCTTTACTCGTGAGCAGGGCGATGAGCTGCCGCCGGGTGCAAACATGGTGGTCCGCGTTTACGTCGCTCAAAAGCGCAAGATTCAGGTCGGGGACAAGATGGCGGGACGTCACGGCAACAAGGGAATTATTTCTCGAATTTTGCCAGTCGAGGATATGCCTTACCTACCAGACGGTACGCCGATCGACATCGTACTCAATCCGCTGGGTGTGCCTTCGCGGATGAACGTAGGTCAGGTGTTTGAGGCGCTGCTGGGCTGGGCCGGACAGAACCTGGACTCCCGGTTCAAGGTGACGCCGTTTGATGAGATGTACGGCGAAGAGGCTTCGCTAGAAACGACTCACGGCAAACTGAAAGACGCTCGTGACCAAAGCGGCAAAGACTGGGTATTTAACCCAGACAATCCTGGCAAAATCCAGCTCTACGACGGTCGTACGGGCAATCCCTTTGATCAAGAGGTCACGGTTGGTCAGTCTTACATGCTGAAGCTAGTTCACCTGGTTGATGACAAGATTCACGCTCGCTCCACAGGGCCATACTCGCTGGTTACTCAGCAGCCTCTGGGTGGTAAAGCTCAGCAGGGCGGTCAGCGCTTCGGTGAAATGGAGGTATGGGCGCTAGAATCCTTTGGTGCGGCCTACACGCTGCAAGAGCTATTGACTGTGAAGTCTGACGATATGCAGGGCCGGAATGAGGCGCTGAATGCAATTGTCAAAGGCAAGGCGATTCCTAGACCGGGTACGCCTGAGTCTTTCAAGGTGCTGATGCGGGAGCTGCAGTCGCTGTGTTTGGATATTGCGGTTCACAAGCTAGAGACTCAAGAAGATGGCACTAGCCGTGATAGCGAGGTTGATCTGATGGCCGATGTGGGCAACCGCCGGACGCCGTCTCGTCCGACCTATGAGTCGATTTCGAGAGAGGAACCGATGGGGACTGCTGGTGTGGCTGGAGCAGTGATCGCACCCCTAGGCTCCAGTGTTCCTGGCAGCGGCGTCCCTGGAAACGGTGCCTCTGGCGGTGTTCCTGGCAGCGTCCCCGGCCTCGAAACCAGCTCTCCAATCACACCTCTGGACGGTCAGCCATCACAGCCACTCTAAAGTCGCTCAAGCCTGTCAGCTAAACCTGTCAGCCGAATTAGACCAGTGAACGCTAGCGAAGACCTAGCAAAGCGTGCTCTAGAAAATCATTAGCGTTCACGCTTATCAAGCCTTAAGGGAACAGAACAGTAAGGAAGAAAAGAATGCCGAAAGTAGAACAGCGGTTTGACTACGTCAAAATTGGAATTGCTTCACCAGAGAGGATCAAAGAGTGGGGCGAGCGGACATTGCCTAACGGCACCGTAGTCGGAGAAGTCACCAAGCCAGAGACCATCAACTACAGAACGCTAAAGCCCGAAATGGACGGTCTGTTCTGCGAGCGAATCTTTGGCCCTGCCAAGGATTGGGAATGTCACTGTGGCAAGTACAAGCGCGTGCGCCACAGAGGTATTGTCTGCGAACGCTGTGGCGTGGAAGTGACCGAGTCGCGAGTTCGCCGCCACCGGATGGGATATATCAAGCTAGCCGCCCCCGTTGCGCACGTTTGGTATCTCAAGGGCATTCCTAGCTACATCGCGATTTTGTTAGACATGCCGCTGCGAGACGTTGAGCAGATTGTCTATTTCAACGCGTATGTGGTGCTAGACGCGGGCAACGCAGACAACCTCTCCTACAAGCAGCTACTGAGCGAAGACCAGTGGATGGAGATCGAAGACCAGCTCTATGCAGACGAATCGCAGCTATCCGGCATTGAGGTCGGTATCGGCGCTGAGGCGCTAAAGCGGCTGCTAGAAGATCTTCAGCTAGAAGAAACCGCAGAGATGCTGCGCGAAACCATCGCCACCTCAAAAGGCCAAAAGCGGGCCAAGCTGATCAAGCGCCTACGCGTAATTGACAACTTCATCGCGACGGGCTCTAAGCCCGATTGGATGGTGCTAGACGTCATCCCCGTGATTCCGCCTGACCTGCGTCCGATGGTGCAGCTAGACGGAGGACGATTTGCGACCTCCGACCTGAACGATTTGTACCGCCGAGTGATCAACCGGAATAACCGCCTAGCTCGTTTGCAGGAGATTCTAGCGCCCGAAATCATCGTCCGAAACGAGAAGCGGATGCTGCAAGAGGCAGTGGACGCTCTGATCGACAACGGTCGTCGTGGACGCACAGTCGTGGGTGCAAACAACCGACCGCTGAAGTCTCTATCCGACATTATTGAAGGTAAGCAGGGTCGATTCCGCCAGAACCTCCTGGGTAAGCGGGTTGACTACTCTGGTCGCTCGGTCATCGTCGTCGGTCCGAATCTAAAGATTCACCAGTGCGGACTGCCGCGCGAGATGGCAATTGAGCTGTTTCAGCCGTTCGTGATTCATCGGCTGATTCGTCAGGGACTGGTGAACAACATCAAGGCAGCGAAGAAGCTGATTCAGCGCAACGATCCTAGCGTCTGGGAAGTGCTAGAGGATGTGATCGAAAACCATCCGGTCATGCTAAACCGAGCACCTACCCTGCACAGGTTGGGTATTCAAGCATTCGAGCCCATTATGGTAGAAGGCCGTGCCATTCAATTGCACCCGCTAGTGTGTCCGGCGTTTAACGCTGACTTTGACGGTGACCAGATGGCAGTGCATGTGCCGCTGTCGCTAGAGGCGCAGTCCGAGGCGCGGCTGCTGATGCTAGCGTCTAATAATGTGCTTTCACCTGCGACCGGACGACCAATTATCACCCCTAGTCAGGACATGGTCCTGGGCTGTTACTACCTGACAGCGGAGAATCCTAGTAAACAAATGGGCGCAGGACGTTACTTTTCGAGTATGGAAGATGCGATCGCCGCCTACGAACAAGGCAACGTCGATCTTCATGCCAAAGTTTGGCTCCGTTTCTCAGGTGAAGTAGAGACTTCTGAAGACGACAGCGAACCGATCAAAGTCGAAGACGATGGCAGCGGTGGATCAACCAAGACCTACAAGTTCCGACGGGTTAGAGAAGACGAGTCAGGCAACGTAATCTCTCAATACGTAGAGACAACGCCTGGGCGAATTATCTACAACCATGCGGTACTAGGCGCACTGGCCGAATAGGTTCACTAGAGAAAAACACAACAGAAAGCCTAGACAAAGGCGCAAGTGAGAGCTGGCTAGCTTAGGGAAAGCATAGTCGGCTCTACAGTCGAAAAAACATCGGCAACAGCAGCAAATCAGACCTCGAAGGGAAAGAGCAAAGCATGACAGAGCAGCAGAGCGAATCAAAGCCAAAAGTATTTAGAAACCGAGTTATTGATAAAAAGCAGCTAAAAAATTTGGTTTCTTGGTCCTTTGAGCACTACGGCACCGCGCGTACTTCTCAGATGGCCGACGAGATCAAAAGCCTTGGCTTCAAATACGCGACCAAAGCAGGCGTGTCTATTAGCGTAGAAGACCTAGAAGTTCCGCCTAGTAAAAAGGCGATGCTAGAGTCCGCTGAGCAGGAGATTCGCGACACCGAAGAGCGCTACACCCGTGGCGAAATCACCGAAGTAGAGCGCTTCCAAAAAGTAATCGACACCTGGAATAGCACCAGCGAACACCTAAAAGACAAGGTGCTAGAAAACTTCCAAGAGCACAACCCGCTCAATTCGGTGTACATGATGTCTACCTCTGGCGCACGTGGTAATATCTCTCAGGTTCGTCAGCTTGTGGGTATGCGCGGTCTGATGGCCAATCCCCAAGGCGAAATTATTGACCTACCGATTAAGACCAACTTCCGTGAAGGTCTGACGGTCACCGAATACATCATCTCCTCATACGGTGCGCGCAAGGGTCTGGTAGATACGGCCCTACGAACTGCTGACTCTGGCTATCTCACTCGTCGTTTGGTAGACGTTTCGCAAGACGTGATTGTCCGCGAAATTGACTGCGGCACCGACAGATACATTCCTGTCAGACCGATGACAGACGGTGAACGGGTCCTGATTCCCTTGAAAGATCGCTTGCTTGGCCGTGTGCCAGCCGAGGATGTATTGCATCCCAAAACGGGCGAGGTGATCGTTGCTCGCAATCAGCCCATCACCGATGACATTGCTAACGCTATCGGTGCGGCCAAAGTAAAAGAAATCAAGGCGCGTTCGGCCCTTACCTGTGAGGCGGCCCGTTCTGTCTGTCAGCATTGCTACGGCTGGAGTCTGGCACATTCTCACATGGTGGATCTAGGCGAAGCAGTCGGCATTATCGCGGCCCAGTCTATTGGTGAACCCGGCACGCAGCTAACCATGCGGACCTTCCACACAGGGGGGACATTCACAGGCGAGCTAGCTCCTCAAGTCAACGCTAAACGCGGCGGCACCATTCGCATTCCTGACGGTCTCAAGACTCGCGCTTTCCGCACTCGTCACGGTGAGGATGCGCTGGTGATGGATGAGAACTGTCAAATCGCGATCGAATCGAACGGTAAAGAGTACTCTGTCTCGCTGCCCAAAAACGCAATTTTGTTCGCTAAAGACGGCGACGAAATCAAAAAAGGCGACATGATCGCCGAGATGCCTAGCACCAGCCGAGTTCGTAAGGTCACTGAGAAAGCCAGTAAGGACGTAACTTCTGATCTATCCGGTGAGGTGAAGTTTGATGGCTTGGTGCAGGAAGAAAAAACCGACCGCCAGGGCAACATGACTCGCCTTGCTCAGCGCGGCGGCCTGATGTGGGTGCTTTCGGGTGAGGTGTATAACCTACCGCCAGGTGCGGAGCCAGTTGTGAAGAATGGCGATCGCATCGAAGCCTCCGGGGTCCTAGCCGAGACCAAGCTGATTACAGAGCGTGGTGGCATCGTTCGCCTCACCAACACCTCAAATGACGGCAAAGGCGGCCGTGAAGTCGAAATCATCACCGCCTCGGTTGCCCTCGACCGGGCTGAAGTCGAAGTCGAAAGTGGCCAGGGCCGTGAGCACTACTTCTTGAACACCTCGACTGGCCAACGATTTTCTATCAATGCAACCCCAGGGACAAAGGTCACCAACGGTCAGGTCGTTGCCGAGCTAGTAGATGACACCTTCCGTACTCAGACAGGCGGCATCATCAAGTTTGCTGGGGTAGAAATCTCTAAGCGCGGTAAAGCCAAAACTGGCTACGAAGTCACTAAAGGCGGCACGCTGCTGTGGATTCCAGAAGAGGCTCACGAAATCAACAAGGACATCTCCTTGCTGCTGGTCGAAGACGGCCAGTACGTCGAAGCAGGCACTGAAGTTGTCAAGGACATTTTCTGTCAGACTAACGGCGTGATTGAAGTCACGCAGAAAAACGACATTCTTCGCGAGATTGTGATTCGCCCTGGTGATATTCACATGGTCGATAGCCCGGACGCTGCGGGTAAAAAGAGTGGTGATATCGTCAATGCGGGCGAAGAAGTCATGCCTGGTGTGGTTGCTGACGCGCTGCGCTATGTAGAGCATGTAGAAACGCCTGAGGGCGCAGCGCTGCTGCTTCGCCCCGTCCAAGAGTTCGAAGTGCCAGATGAGGCATCTATTCCGAGTCAGGCTTCGGTTAGCGACAGCGACGACAAGGGAATTAGCCTTAAAGCGGTTCAGCGCCTGCTCTACAAAGATGGAGAGCGAGTGAAATCAGTCGAAGGACTAGAAATCTTGAGAACTCAGCTGGTACTAGATATCGACGAAGGTGGCAGCCAGCTAACCGCCGATATCGAACTCAAGGCGGATAGCGATGATGAAGATGCCAAACAGCGACTACAGCTAGTGGTCTTGGAAACACTCGTCGTGCGCCGTGATATCGAGGCAGACCAGACACAGGGCAGCACGCGGACGCGCTTGCTGGTCCAAGACGGTGATGAGATTCAGCCCGGCGCGGTAATCGCCCGGACCGAGATCCAGTCGAAGGAAGCGGGTGAAATTCGAGGTATCCGTGAAGATCTAGAGTCGGTTCGACGGATTCTAGTCGTGCGTGATGCCGATCGGATTACGGTTTCTACAGAAGGCAACTCGCCGACGGTCTCTGAAGGTGATTTGCTGGTTGATAATACTGCGATCGCCCCTGGGGTAATCACAGTTGAATCAGGGCAGGTCATCTCGGTTAGCGACCAAGAAGTCGTGATGAGACTCGCTAGACCTTACCGGGTGTCTACTGGTGCGGTTCTACACATCGAGGACAGCGACCTGGTACAGCGGGGTGACGGCCTAGTACTGCTGGTGTTCGAGCGGGCCAAGACAGGCGATATCATCCAGGGTCTCCCTCGAATCGAGGAGCTGCTAGAAGCCCGTAAGCCAAAAGAAGCCTGCATCCTAGCAGAGCGGCCCGGCACAGCAGAGGTCGTTTATGCAGAAGATGAGACCGTTGAAATTAAGGTACTCGAAAATGACGGTGTCGTGACTGACTACCCGGTCACTCCAGGACAAAACCTAGTGATCGCGAACGGTCAGAAGGTCGAGACTGGCGAAGCGCTCACCGACGGTCCTTCTAACCCTCACCAGATTTTAGAGGTGTTCTACAAGTACTATCGCGAGACTGGCAAGGGCACTCATGAGGCAGCGATGCTTAGCCTAGAGAAAGTACAGTCATTTCTAGTGAACGAAGTACAGTCGGTGTACCAGTCCCAGGGGATTGATATTTCGGATAAGCATATCGAGGTGATTGTCCGGCAGATGACCTCAAAGGCACGGCTGGAAGATGGTGGAGACACCACCATGCTACCGGGTGAGCTGGTCGAAATTCGCCAGCTAGAGCAGGTGAACGAGGCTATGTCTATTACGGGTATGGCGCCAGCAGATTACACACCTGTGCTCCTAGGTATTACCAAGGCATCTTTGAATACCGACAGCTTTATCTCGGCAGCGAGCTTCCAAGAGACAACTCGCGTCCTGACAGAGGCGGCCATCCAAGGGAAGTCTGACTGGCTACGTGGACTGAAGGAGAACGTGATTATCGGTCGCCTGATTCCAGCGGGTACTGGCTTCAATGCCTACGAAGAGCCTAGCTCTCCTGAGGTGGATACCTCCTTTGACGGCACGTTCCTCAGCAACGATATGGCGCTATCGGATATGGTGCTAGACGACCGCACCGCGAGGGCCTATGACCGTGAAGGGGGTTTGGATCTAATTGCCGGTGACGGTATGGTTGGCGGCACAGAGAAGAAAGCAGAGGAGACAGATAAAATGCCCTCTACTTTGATTGGCGGAGATGGCTTGATCGATGATCAAACCGGTGCCGTTTAGGTTCATCTGAATCTCGCCTGTGACTGCACATCCATCCCGTAGGGGCTTAGCATGCTAAGCCCCTACGGGATGTTGGTTTCATCGTTTGCCTTTGACATAGGGAATGCCTAGCGCGGCTGGGGTACGATCGCGTCCACTGCCAAACAGCAGCACCAGCAGCGTCAGCACGTAGGGCAGCATTAGCAAAAACTCATAGGGTATCTCTTCAGAGCCCAATGCCTGAATCCGAAACTGAAGCGCGTCGGCAACGCCAAACAGCAGCGCTCCGCACAGAGCCAGCACTGGATTCCAGCGCGAAAAGAAGACAATGGCGATCGCAATCCACCCTCGTCCCGCCGTCACCCCTTCAATAAACAGATTGAGCTGCACCACCGTCAGCACAGCTCCGCCTAACCCTGCCATTCCTGACCCAATCAGCGTGCAGAGATAGCGCAGCCGGATGACGTTTAGGCCAGAAGTCGCTACCGCATTCGGATTTTCGCCCACCGCACGAATTTGCAGCCCCCAGTTCGTGCGAAACAGCAAAAACCCACACAAGAACACTAGAGCGACGCTGAGATAGACCACAGGGCTGTGATTGAACAAAATATCGCCAACCACTGGAATGTTAGAAAGTCTGGGAATGGGGCGTAGCGCCATGCCTGTGATGCGGGCTTGACTGAGAGCTGGATCAGCGCGGTACAGGTAAGTTGTCAGGCTCTGGCCTAGCAAGACTAGCGTAATTCCAGCGACGACTTGATCGGTACGCCAGGTAATGGAGAGCACCGCCATTAGTAGCCCCATTAGCACTCCCGCGACAATACCTGCGCCTAAGCCAATCCAGGCGGATAGCTCGGGTAGCCCTGTACTCTGCTCTAGGTAGTAGGTCGTGACGAATCCCGCCCAGCCGCCCACAAGCATGACGCCTTCTAGCCCTAAGTTCATCACCCCCGAGCGCTGAGTGATAATTTCTCCTAGGACCGCTAGCAGCACCGGAGTCGCCAGGCGAATACCCGCCGTCAGGATAGCGACCAGAAAAGTGAGGGTAAACACTTGGTCCCAGGGCATGGCGTTAACTCTCCCGCTGGGCGATGGACTGTCCTGCTAAGACCCCGAGTACTAGCAGCGCCTGTAGTACGCCAGCAACGGCGGCTGGGATTTGAAGAGACACGTTAAGAGTTTGGGCACCGACGACTAGACCCGAGAACAAGATGGCCGACACTAGAACGCCAATCGGCGTCATCTGTCCTAGCAGGGCTATCAGAATAGCGGTGAAACCATAGCTATCAGAGATGCTCTGCCTGAGTCGGGTGTAGGTATAGCTGACTTCGATAACGCCTGCTAGTCCGGCCAGGGCACCCGAGAGTAAGAGAGCAGTCATAATGTGCCAGCTGGTATCGATGCCTATACTGCGAGCGACGCTGGCTTTAGCCCCCACAGCCCGAAGGCGGAATCCTAGCGGCGATCGCCACAGCAGCACATACACTACGCCGACCAGCGCCAGCGCAATCAAAACGCCTAGATGCAAACGACTAGAAAACAGCCTAGGAATTTGAGCCGCCTTAACAAACCGGGCTGATTCGGGTAAAAAGCCGTTCGGGTCACGCAGCGGCACCCTGGAGGCGTACTGCACCATCAGAATGCCGATATAGTTGAGCATCAGTGTGCAGATGATGAGGTTGACGCCCCGCTTGAGGTGCAGCAGAGCCGCTAAGCCGCTCCAGAGCAAGCCACCAACAATGCCCGCTACTAGCATCAGCGGAATCAAAACGATGGCAGGGAGATTTGGCAGCAACAGGGCCACGCTGCCACCGAGAAGCGCACCGATGTGGTACTGACCCTCTGCGCCGATATTCCAAACGCGGGCGCGAAAGGCAATCGTTAGACCCAATGCGATCAGCAGTAGCGGCGTTGCTTTGAGCACTGTTTCGGTAATCTGCCGCGAGCCACCAAAAGCGCCTAGCACCAGTACGCGGTAGGCTTCAAGCGGATTTGCGCCACTCAGCACGATCAGAATACCGCTAAGGATGAGCGCCAGCGCTCCGCCAATCACAGGTGCCCAGGGCTTCAGCCAGCCTATGCCGACTCGATTAGATCTGGCTGGAATCAGTTCTGAGGTCATGGTGCTGCCTCATTAGCAGGAATAGTCACAGGTGCGACTGGGTGCGGCTGGCGATCGCTGCTCTCCTTTAAAGTCTTTCCTTCCAAAGTTTTTCCAGCCATCCACAGCCCCAGCTGCTTCACGTTGGCACTCTCGGCGTTCATTTCACCCACGACTTGCCCTTCGTAGAGGACGATAATGCGATCGCTCAGTCGCAAAATTTCCTCTAACTCCGTTGAAATTAGCAGGATGGCAGCTCCTGCATCCCGCTGAGCCATCAGCTGAGCATGAACAAACTCCATCGCGCCAATGTCTAGTCCGCGAGTCGGCTGAGCTGACAAAATGATGTCGTGCCCATGAGATAGCTCACGCGCTAGGACCACCTTTTGTGCATTCCCGCCTGACAGCTTGCCGCTGAGCGTTTTTACTGAGGGCGTGCGAATGGTAAACTGCCGCACCAGATTGGCGGCGTGACTGGCCATGCGAGCTGGATGCAAGAGTCCTTTGACATTAAACGGAGCGCGGCCAACATCGCGGATCAGCAGATTCTCGGTGACGGTAAAGTCAGAAATCAGCCCCATGCTGTAGCGGTCAGAAGGAATATGGGCAACTGGGCCATCGCGATAGAGGCTGCCCTGGGTAGGCGATCGCAGTTCCATCACCACCTCTTCTAATTCTCGCTGGCCATTGCCATCTACCCCAGCAACGCCCAGAATTTCGCCTGGATAGACGCTGAGGGTAACGTCCTGTAGCGCCAGCACCTGATGGTTACCCAGCGCCGAGATCCCTTCTAAACGCAGGCGCGGTTCTGGAGGTGTAGCAGCAGATAAGAGAGGCAGCGGAACGCGGTCGGGGCGCTGCAAATTGACCTCGCGTCCAACCATCATCTCGGCTAGATCTTGAGTGTCGCAGTCGGCGATGTCGGCAGTACCTACCGTTTTGCCGTCACGCAGCACGGTGACGCGATCGCACACCGCCAGTACTTCGTTCAGCTTATGGCTGATAAAGATGATGGTTGTTCCCTGAGTCGCTAGACTGCGTAGAATGGCCATCAACCCCTCTGTTTCTTGAGGGGTGAGCACGGCAGTTGGTTCGTCTAAGATTAGAATCTTTGCCTGTCGATAGAGCGCTTTTAGGATTTCTACCCGCTGCTGCTCCCCGACTGAGAGCTCCCAGATTTTGGCGTTGGGCTGTAGCGATAGGCCGTACTGATCAGCCAGTGCGACCAACCGCCGATGCAGCTTTTGCTCAGACGCTTGCAGCACCCCTGTGGTTTGACCCAGGACAATGTTTTCTGCCACCGTAAAGGGCTCTACCAGCATGAAGTGCTGATGCACCATGCCAACGCCCGCTGCGATCGCTTCTTGAGGCGACTGGAACCTCGCAGGTGCACCATTGAGGAAAACCTCGCCCTCTTCGGCGGTGTACAGTCCGCAGAGAATATTCATCAGCGTAGTTTTACCCGCGCCGTTTTCGCCTAGCAGCGCATGGATTTCTCCTGGCCGAACTGAGAAGCTGACGTTCTGGTTAGCGATCACGCCTGGAAATCGCTTCGTAATGTTCCGCATCTCAACCGCAGCGGGCTCTCTAGAAATCGTCATAGTTCATCTACGCGAACAACCGCCTTACTCTGGCGCCTTACCCTGGCACCTTACTCCGGCACCTTATTCAGGCACAAAGGGAACTTCTAACTCACCAGAGGCAATTCTACTCTCCGTCTCGTCTACGCTAGCAATTACCTCTTCGCCCACATCATCTTGAAACTCTGGACTCACCTCCACCTGGATGACATCATCTGCAATTCCCAAACTGTAGAACTGGTCGGCAAAAGTGTCACTGGCCGTATCTTCTATCATTTGATTAAACAGAGGCGTCATGTTCCAAACCAAGTTAGAGGCAACCACTTCAGGGCCTAAGGATGTCATATCCCCTACGTAGCCAGTGACAAACCCGTCAACTTCTTTTGCCGCCTCGATCTGACCGAGCGTTGGCCCCTGCCCGCAGCCAATCCAGTAATCTACCCCGGTTTCAGCCTGAGAAAGGGCGGCTTCTTTTGCCTTGGCGACGTCATACCAGTCTCCGACGGCTGCGCTGATTAGTGTCGCCTCTGGGCGCACCTCTTTGGCACCTGCTAGCATCGCTTCTCCCATGGCATGGCAGGCAGGAATATCAAACCCGTAGAGCGCTCCCAGCTTGCCCGTTTGGCTTAACTCCGCTGCGACTAGCCCGACTAGATACGCGCCCTGGTAGAACGGCTGGTCGTAGTCAGCGACGTTTTCTGACGTCTCACCAATCCCTCCGGCCCAGGCAAAATTTACGTCCGGGAATTCCTCAGCAACTTGAAACACCCCATCTCGATAGCTGAAAGAGTGCGCCACAATCAGGTCGTAGCCTTCCTCGGCATACTGTCGCAGCACGGCGGCGACATCGGCGGGGTCAACCGCCTCTGACATCGCCACGTCAACCCCGTCAGCTTTAAGCGCTTCACCCGCTTCAAACGCCGCCTGGTCCCAGGATTGGTCATTAGACGATCCGCTCAAAACCAGGGCTAACCTCGGCGTGCCTGCATCTTCAGACGCTGTGGTTGCTTCCTCAGTCGCTTCGCCCGCATCGGTTGAAGCCGTCTCAGGACCACATGCGCCTAATAGGAGTAAGGGAACTGTGAGGGCACAGCCAAACAGAGCAGAGCGAAGTCGACGGGGCAAGAAGGGTTGTGTCATGGCAGGGATAGTTAACGGTAAAGTTCGGCGAAAGTTTGAGATTTGGTTTGCGCATCCGGCGATTGACTTTGGTAATCAAACTGGGTGATTAAACCTAGCGACTAAACCTAGGCAATTAATAAGTTGCCTGTAGACGACTGAGCAGATAGTCGCCAGATTTTATCGGCGCGTAGCGGGGCGGATTGTCTGCACTCTGGCAGCTTGGCAGGCAGACAATGTCGGCATCGGCATCAGGCTGGCAAAAGAAGGCAATGGAGTAGCGATCGCGCCCAGCCTTTTCAGGTGCCGGTAGCCCCACTCGATGCTTAGTAGAGCGAAACACATCGTTGCTCCAGCGCTGAGTCAAATCACCAGTATTGATCAAGATGGCACCGGGAATTGAGGGCGCCGCAATCCATTCGCCCTGGTTTACCTGCGCCTCTAGCCCGCCGACGTTGTCTTGGAACAAAAGCGTCAGCGTGCCGTAGTCGGAATGCGCACCCGCTCGAATCTGACCAGGCTTTGGCAAGGCATCCATAGGTGGATAGTGCAAAAGTCGCAGCGTGTAGCCCCGAGTTTGATGTTTGTCGGCGATATATGATTCGGGCATCTGTAGTGCGATCGCAAAGGCCCGAAAAATCTGCTCTGCCGCCTCAGCACAGATCTCAAAAAACTCTGAGATAGCCGCTTTGAACTCTGTCTGTCCTTCTGGCCACCGATTCACGACCAGTGCCTGCTGAGCGCTACTGAGCGCACCAGATGACATCTCACGGCATGACATCTCGTCGCATGACATCTCGCGGCCAACATTAAAAGCCTCCTTCAAATCACCCGGTTGGGTCTCATCGAGCCGCTCGCGCCCTACCCCAACATAGCCACGATTGCTCGTTTCACCCGACCAGGCAATGCTTTGCTTTTTAGCTAAAGGCAAAGCAAAAAACTGCTTAGATTGCTCAAAAGCCTCGGCGATCGATGTCTGTGGAATGCCGTGATTTTTCAGGTATATAAATCCAACCTCATGGCAAGCTCGATAGATTGCCTGGGCCACAGTTTGCTTTCCCTCCAGGCTACCGCCTAAAAATGGAGAAAAATCAACGACCGGAATATCAACCGCAGTCTCGACAGGCATAGAGGACTTCGTAGTAGGGTATGTAGTGCAAAACACCTAGTAACCCTATCAATTGAATCTCAAGTGCCTATAAAGACTTGTATACGGCGCAACAATAATTAAGCTAGTGCTGCTGACTACGCACTCTCTTGTTCTGAGAGGTCGGCTGTTTTCACCGAGAGCTGCTGGGTGCGATCGCCTCGTCTCAGAGTCACCTGTAAAAGTTCGCCCACCTTTACCTGATCGACTCGGCTCTGAAGCTGATCGGCCTGCACCACCCGCATGCCCGCCACCTTTGTAATCACATCGCCTCGGCGCAGTCCGGCCTCAGCCGCAGGTGTGTTGGGCAGTACGCGCACTACCAAAACGCCGTCTGTTTCAGGCAGCTCAATCGCACTATTAGGATCTTCATTATTCATCTTGGCCATATCCGGTGTTAGCGTCGCAATCTGTACGCCTAGATATGGATGGGCAATCCGCTCGCCGCGAGACAGACTAGCCTGAATCGCCTTCGCTTTATTGATTGGAATCGCGAACCCAATGCCCATTGCGTCAGCGCGAATCGCAGTGTTGATTCCAATCACTTCGCCCTGCGCGTTTAGCAGTGGACCACCGGAGTTGCCCGGATTGATAGCGGCGTCGGTTTGAATGAAGTCAATGCGCTTGTCAGGAATGCCGACTGCTGCGCTTGAGCGCTTGAGCGTGCTGACGATGCCGAGGGTGACGGTGTTGTCTAGACCCAAAGGATTGCCGACTGCGATCGCCCAGTCCCCAACTTCCACTCCATCGGAATCTCCCAGCTTGGAGACTGGCAGCGCATCTCCCGCTGTATTGATCCGAATCACCGCCAGGTCCGTAATCTCATCAACCCCTTCTACATACCCCTCAAACTGACGGCCATCCTTCAGCTTGACCGTTACCTGGTCAGCATTGTTCACCACATGTGCATTCGTCAGGATATCGCCCTGTTCATTGATGATGAACCCCGAACCTTGACCGCGCAGATGTTCTTCTTGAGGAATACTCTGAAACCCGCTACCCATCCGCCCTCTAAAAAACGGATCGTCGTAGAACATATCCGGGACATTCCGCGTCACCGTTCTTTCTGTATCGATCCGGACAACCGCATCCCCCACCGAACGCACCGCATTAGCCACAAAGCTTTCTGAAGAAAGACTTTCTGGAGAAAGCGCCGTTGCTGCTGACGTAGTAGCCGCCATCGGAGAGGCTGATTGAGCCCACACAGGCAAAGCCCACAGGCTATTTGTCAGTAGTAAAGTAACTGCGACAGTTGCCATCCGCTTGAAGAACAAGCCAACTGACGCCAAGCTAGGCAGGAATTTCATAAGCGCTCTTCTACGAATAACGGTGCAAACAAGGGGTGAGTAGAGTAACTAGGAAAACCTAAAGAACGAGGTTTCCGTACTATTCTGACAGTTTCTTCGGAGCTGTGCAGTGTAGATGTACGAGATCCAGAGGTACGGATTTCGCGATCATGGCAACCTATATTGGCGCTATTATGGCCGAAACTTCAACAGACCGTCTGTAGCTCTTGATTCTGTATTTGATTTAGACCCTATGGCTTTTCGCCATCTCAAAAGCCCAATTGTCATCAGCTTGCTGCTAGCAGGCTGTAGCAGTCTGCCTAATTCCTACGAGTCGCAGCTAGCCGAACATCTAGAGAGCACCGGAGCTAAAATGTACGGTGCTTACTGGTGTCCGCACTGCGCCACGCAAAAGCAATACTTCAAAGGAGCTGCCAGCCGACTGCCCTACGTAGAATGTGACGAGAACGGACTAAATGCACAAGTAGAGCTATGTCAAACGGCCGAAGTCACTGCCTACCCAACCTGGATAATCAAAGGTGAGTATCATCTAGGCGCTCAACCTCTGAGCAAATTAGCAAGGCTCTCTGGGTTTGAAAGTGCAAATACAGACGAACAGAACCCTCCCTCCTCTAGCAACTTTAGCCCTGCTAACTGAAGTCCTGCAAAGGAAGTCTCAGTCGTCAACGCAGAGCGAGCGAGAACTGTTGAATGATATAGATTAGAAGCCGTAATGATTTGAGATAAGCCATGTCTCGGTTGAATCTGCTAGCGAACGATCAGTCCTACACCTTTCGCTCTTATTTCGAGATGCCCTACGAGACCGACGAGATCTTGGCAGAGTTCGGCGTCACCCTGAAATCTAGACAGCTTTTGCTCCCTAGGTCGTCTGTCTCTACCGATATGGTTGAGCGGATCAAAACGGATTTATTAGAAACGCTCGAAGTTGTGGAGCTCGCTAGCGAAACGGCCCGCAGAGAGATTTTAGTTGCACCCGTGCTCACTCAGATAGTCCGTTTGTCCCAGAGTAGACTACGGATTGAGTACTTACTCACTGTTAGCAACCAGCTCAAAGGCAAACTAGACTACCTAATAGAAGGTCACCATCAGCTCCTAGTTATAGAAGCGAAAAACGATGACCTTTCGCGCGGATTTACTCAGCTAGGTGTCGAGATGATTGCACTTTCTAGAAGAGAACCTTTGCAAAAGATAGTTTACGGCGCTGTCACCATTGGTAATGTTTGGCTTTTTGGCTGGCTCGACGCAGATAGCCAGCAGATCTATCGAGATATCTCCCTCTACCTAGTGCCCAAAGACCTACAGGATGTGATGGAAATCTTGATGGGAATCTTGACAGCTAGCTAGCGAAATTGTCGATCAGTGAAGTCAGTAAATGCCTATGTCTCGACTCTCCTTTCTCCTAGGAATCTTGAATATCAGCTAGTTTTGTAGATAGGAGTACTAGTAGATAGGCGTACTAGCTGACGACGGCGTAATCGACTAGCTGAAGAATCTTTTGTCTTAGGGTATCCATTCCCATATTCTTTGCGACTGAGACAAAGACGGCCTGAGGATATTCATCTTTGGCTAGCTCAAGTGCGTCAGTATCAGCTTGGTCTAACTTGTTGAATACCAGCAGAATTGGCCCCGGCGTGATGGGCATTTGGCTAAGTAGACTCATCACAGAACGGATATGATCCTGCCAAGCATAGTGAGAGGCATCGACCATGTGAATCAAAGCGTCGGCTTCGGTGACTTCTTCTAGCGTGGCGCGAAAGGCGTCCATCAGCGCTGGGGGCAAATCTTGGATGAAGCCTACGGTGTCGGTTAGGACTAATGAACGGGGTTCGTGGGTTTCTTCGTCGTTGATAACGATGCGGCGAGTGGTGGGATCTAGGGTGGCGAAAAGCTGGTCGGCGGCGTAGACGTCTGAATCTGTAAGGCGATTAAGCAGCGTGGATTTGCCTGCATTCGTATAGCCAATGATGGCGACTGAGGGCACTGAGTTATGCTGACGGCGCTGACGTAGGCGAGTTCTATGGGCCTGAAGCTGGTTGACTTCTGCTTGCAGGCGGGTGATGCGTTTTTGAATGGCGCGGCGTTCGGTCTCTAGCTTGGTCTCGCCAGGGCCTCTGGTGCCGATGCCGCCGCCGAGCCTAGACATCGCCTGGCCGCGCCCGGTAAGTCTAGGCAGCTGATATTCGAGCTGGGCCAGCTCGACTTGTAATTTACCTTCGCCTGATTTGGCGCGCTGAGCGAAAATATCTAAGATCAGCTCGGTGCGATCAACGACACGGACGCCAACGGTCTTTTCTAGGTTGCGGATCTGACCGGGAGAAAGATCGCGGTTGAAGACGATTAGGTTTGCGCCCAGGGTTTGGACGGATAGAGCAATTTCGTCGACTTTACCAGCGCCGATGACGGTCTGGGGATGGGGACGCGATCGCTTCTGCTTGGTCACCTGTAGAACATCACCCCCGGCCGTCTCTACTAGCCGCTCAATCTCCGCCAACCCATTCCTAAATGACTCCTCCTGCATCTTCTCGGTCAGCAGCCCCACCACCAAAACGCGGTCGTGGTCACTATCGACTTGCTGAGCGACAAACTCCCGCCGAAACTCTTCTTCTAGCCCTTCGGCTAGATCCAAAAAATCTTGCTGGTCCAGTTCGTCTAGGCTCAGTGGGTCCGACACAGCCCATTGAACTTCAGGGTGGGGAACTAGATGAGCGAGATAGGCATCGCGGATGTAACCTGTTGCTCCGCCCCCCTTACGCTTGAAGCCAGTACCTGTTAAAGTCAGCAGTGCCATGGCGTCTAGCCTTTGAATTGCCATAGCTGTTAGCACGCTGTGGCTAGGAGGCTCTAGCTTTAGCTGTGTAGCGATGCAGCGAATGCCGCATAGACGTTCTGCACCGTAGCGGGGTAGTTCTAGCACCGGAATCTGGGTTTTGCGTGGGCTCCCAACCCCAACTCGGATAACATGGCCGCGCCGATCGACGTAGGCGCAGACACCCTGGTTGATGTCCGTGCTGACAGCAGCCAGTCTCTGTGCGAATTCTGGGGTCGTGATCCGATCCACAGGGAGCCGCTGGTGGTAAATCCTCTGGAGCTCTTTCATTTGGCTGGACTTTAGACCTTTGAGCTCGCCGTAAATTTTTTCTATGGGATACTCCTGTCTCTGTGCAGTTAGCTGACGTTCTCTATTTTAGAGAATGGTGCGGGTTTGGATGGGCGATCACACACCAAGCGTCACATTTGTCTGATAAATTTCCATCCCCATTGCTCTGTAAGTAGAAATATATAGTACAAATAGTAGTACGGCGAGCTATCAAACAGCACTTGTGTAATGTCCGCGTTTAGCGTACATATTTCAGGGTATGTACATAGATTGATGACAGTACAGGGCAAACCTTGGTATTTGTCAACATATCTTGCCTATTCGGTATATTCACTCAATAAATCAGGCGCTATTATGTTGCCTTGATTTGTCCTTCCTGCTCCATATTCTCAGGTGCTTCCTAAGACGTTTCTGAGCCTCGCCGTTAATTTATCTGGCGACTGCCAGCTTCATCAAAGTTTTTGAAGTGAGTTTTTGGAAGGTAGAACCTTCAGGCTAGAAGCCCTAGAGTGGAGCACATAGCCCAATCGTTGTTAACTTCAGAGGAATCATTATGGCGACAGACACACAGACAGACAGCACAATTTTTACAGAGAGCGATGAGCCAATCAATGGCAGCGCCTCTACCGACTCTAGCTCTACCGATACGATGGAGCAGGTCAAGCGAATTACCGCTCAGGCGGTCGATAAGCTAGGCGATCTAGACAAATACTTCGGCGAGTTCTTTCAAGAATACAAGCGTCCTTTAATTGCTTTGGGGCTATTCTTTGGCCTGTTCCTTTCTATCAAGCTGACGCTAGCTGTTCTAGAAGCGATTAACGAGGTGCCTGTCTTAGCCCCCTTGTTTGAGCTGATTGGTCTGCTCTACAGCGGTTGGTTTGTCTATCGCTATTTGCTCAAAGCCTCTAACCGCAGCGAGCTAGCGAGCGAAATGAACGCGCTTAAAGACCAGGTTTTGGGCCGAGCCTCTAAGCTCTGAATCTGTCGATGAACACAGATGCTAGCCTTTGCCCTCTGTGTTTCTTTCTTGATGCCGCTGCTCCGCTAATGCCGCTGCTTCGCAATTAATGCCGTTGCTCCGCTTTTAGGAACAGCGGCATTCTAGTAGAGATCCGAACCTCGACCCGCCTGTTGACTAGAGGTGTGGCTCCTATACTAAGAAGAGAATGAAAGCAGGCATACGACGAGGCGGTAGGCCGTGGAATTGAACAAAGAAGTCATGCAGGCAGTAGAATCCCTCAATTACCGAGTGACGGTGGGGGATGTCGCAACGAAGGCGGGCCTGAATGTAGAGGTCGCGCAGCAGGGGCTATTGGCACTAGCTTCAGAGACGCAGGGACATATGCAGGTCTCTGACAGTGGAGAGATTGCCTACGAATTTTCTAAAAACTTTCGCAGC
>JBCCOH010000017.1:0-56139 GCA_039111275.1 Cyanobacteria bacterium P01_D01_bin.1
GGTCATTACTTGGACAGAATTCAGCGTGACGGCTAGCTCTTCAGCCTGCCGAAGTGCGTCTGCAGACAGCGATCTGGCAAACTTCTCATTCTCTGTAGACCCCTGACTAACTTGCCTAGCGGCTACGCTCACTTGCTTTACGATTTCGCGCAGATTCTCAATTGTTAGATTAAACGAGTCGGCGACAGCGCCCAGTACATCGGCGGTCACTTCTGCTTTTACCGTGAGGTCCCCCCTGGCTGCGCCTTCTACGTCATCTAGCAGGCGAATAACCTGACGCTGCAAGTCTTCCTTGGCTTGCTCTTGTTCTTGGGCCTTTCGCTGCGCTTCTCCGGTGGTTGTAGAGATAGCGCTGGCCATCTGGTTGAAGCCTTCAGAAAGCCGGCCAAATTCGTCTCTAGTAAAGATGGTAGCTCTTGCGTTTAGATCACCTTGCGAAATTTGATTGAACCGTTCTTGAAGCTCTTGTACTGTCTCTTCTGTCCGCTTGTCGACTAGATACCCCAGTCCAAAGACGCTACCAAAGCTGACCAGCCCAGCCATACCGCTAGCTACGATTGGATACGCGGAGCCTCTCTGTCCTGGAACAGAGGTGGATGAAGGTGCGATCGCTAGACCAACCATCCCGACCGTAAATATAGATAAAATTCCAGCTGAGCCTGCTAGTACCAACCGCTTAGTCATCATAGAAGCATTCTCTAGGGGCGCTAGTACTCCCTGTTTGCGAGGTTTCGGATTACTAACTGCTCTTTTGTTGAAAATTGGCATCGATGAACTTTGTTCACGGACAAACCCATTGGTAAACCCGCTTGTAAATCCCTGCCCTGTCCCATCGGTACTATCTAATTCATCCACTGCTGGCGCAGCTAGATCGCCTTCCATACCTCCAAATTGACCTTGAGAGGCCATAGAAGGATTTGTAAAGCCTACAGAGCTGTCCGAGAGCTCAAAGTCTGGGACGTCTTCGAAATCGTCAAAATCGTCGAAGCTATCGGCAAAAGCAGAATCATGGCTGATAGAGTCATTACGACTAGGATCTACAGCTGTAGATTTAGGTTCTATCGCAGCAGCAGATACCGCAGGACTTGCGCCAGAGCGGCCCGTATTTGCTCCGAGATCGTCATCCACCATAAAGAGAGTTTTCTCTTCTGTCTGAGGGGATAGCTGAGGCTCGAATGAGATTCCCTCAAAAGAGTCATCATCTGCTTCAGACAGAAAATTATCACTATCTACAGCTGGGAAGCTATCGAATGCATTCTCACTAACTATGCTTTCATCAACTACACTTTCATCAACTGCACTTCCACCAATTGCTTTTTCAGAACGGGGAATCGAGCCTAATGCTTGAGCGTCTGTTGGTGAAGAGCTGTTATTAGCAGCACTGACCTGCTCGCCAAAAGCTTCATCGAACTCAGCCATATCAAAACCAGCGCTGGCGTCGCTGAATGTGGTCATATCGCTCTCAGCGATAGACTCACTGGCCAGTTCATCTGTGAATGGCATCACAAAGGGGTCGTCTAGTGTGGCAATCAGCGGGTCATCCTCAAAGCTATCATCTACTGCGCTGCTCGGACTGAACGGATTGCTACTGTCTTCGCCCCCTGGAAAAAAGTCTTCGGTCTCAACCTCTGATTGCTGATCGGCTGAAAATTCGAAGGGATTTGTACCACTGGCCTGTGACGAGTCGAGGCCGATATCATTACTATCAAAATCAGCTGAAAAGCCGCTATCGAACTGACCAAATGCATCTAGGTCGTCATCGTTATGAGCTTCGGTTTCAGTTTCTCCTGACCAGGCTGCAACGTCTGCCTCATTCTCTTCTAGATTGTTATCTGGACTGATATCAACTTCAGATATGGGATCTACTAGTCCATCGTCAAATTCTTCTGGCATCGGAGAGATGGTATCTTCTAGGCCATTCTCTTCTAGGTATGGTTCTTCGTTCTGATGGACAGACTGGCTAGCATAGGCCAAGCCATTGTTCGCGTAGTCGACGAATTCTGGATCGGAAGAGAGTTGTAGAACAGACTTGTACTGCTGCTGCGCAATCTCATATTGCTGCAGTCCGTAGCAGTAGATATGCCCCTTTAGTAACAGCACACTTGGATCGCTAGGATAATCATCTGCGAGTAAGTCAATCGCTTGGGCAGCCGCCTCGAAGCTACCCTGCATGTAGGCTCTTTCTGCGGCCTGGTAGGATTGTGCGTAGTCCGTAGCCGATGCCATTGTGTCTTTCCCCTTACCGATTCTGAGAGCCTGATGCTAGATCTGAACGTGTGCGTGATGCGAAGCTGTGCGTGATGCCGAAGTCAAAAAATGTAGTGGATGTGGATATGTACCGCTAAGCTACCCAGCGGGCCGAGCGTAAGATAGCAATATGATCGAGCAGCTTTAAAGGCTTGTCTGCCTCTAGAGACCACTCGCCTTTTAGAAAAGGGGCGATCGCATCCACAGAATGGGTCGTTGACTTTAGCGCTTCGGTATCTAGCCAGTCTGTCCCCACGACCCGACTAACCGCTAGACCTAGCATCGTGCCCTGATCTTCTACTGCAATCACTGGAATTTCGGCTCGATCTGTATTCATTGGCTTGGCACAACCCAAGAACTGACCTAGGTCTGCGACCCAGATGACGCGTCCCTGCTGATTGAGCGTTCCTAATAAAAGAGGCGATACATTGGGCACCGGAGTGATATGGTCGGGTGCATGCTCAATGATTCGACGAATTCCCGTCGCTGGCAGCGCAAACTCATCTTCATCCGCAATAAAAAATCTCAGATGAAGTTCACCTTCTGGCGTTTCAATCTCTTGAAGTTCGGGGGCTTGATCTTTACCCGATATCGTTTGAAAGTCAGGGTTTCCTACCATAATGAGCGCTGTCGTTTTCTTGTGTGCATGAACCTTTCAAGGCTGTTTTACGGCTTAATCCTTTCAATCTCGTAGTAGCTGCTTGACCGTGCCAACTAGCTCAGCAGGCTGAAAAGGCTTAGCAATATAGGCATCTGCGCCCTGCTTCATTCCCCAGTAGCGATCAAATTCTTCCCCCTTTGCTGAACACATCACCACTGGCAAGCTGTGCGTAGCAGAGTTGGACTTGATCCGGCGGCAAACCTCGTAGCCATTCATATTGGGCATCACAATATCTAGCAGTACCAAGTCAGGGGGGTGTCCTCTCAATAGCTGTAGTGCCTCGATGCCATCGCTGGCAACCGTCACGTTCAGGCCACTATCTTCGAGCCAATTTCTAATCCTTTCTTGCTGAGTGACACTGTCTTCGACAACCAGAATTGTGCTCATAATCTCCCTGATTCTATGACCGCGTGACCTGACAGCACCCATACAGTCTGCTGTCAATCGTTCCCCATGCTGCCATCAACGTACCCGTTAGATAGTGTATCCATCCACTTTTATTTATTAAACATTAGTTGATAGCTCTGATAGTAAGCCTTCTCCCCTACTACTACTTAGCAGCTCCTAGCAACTGGCAAAACATGTGCTAACCCTTTGGAGTGTTGGGCACACTGAGATCCCGATGGTATGCACAAGTAGAGGGAACTGTCAGCGTGCTTTATCTAGCTGAGACACAAAAGAAAAGTGGATTCATGGGTGGCGGCAAAGCAGATTTTAAGCTGCTAGCTGCTCAGCGATCCGAGCATGATTGGAGTAGCGTACCGAACGAAGAGCTAATTCCTGCGCCTGACGATGCGCCATACGCTAGCGGCGTCCTAGTCATGCTAGAGCTGACTAACAACCGTCAGGTGAAGCGCCACCAGGAGGCCGGTCGAACGCTGGTTAGCGTCTTACAAAATTTTTCTGGTCTGAGCAAGAAATTCAAATCTCAGGGCGAAGAGATTGAACAGTGGAAGGAGTCTTTGACCTATCAAAGTCAGGAGCTGAACCGTCGCGAGATCGAGATCGAAACCAGACAAGAGCAGCTAGAACAGGCCGAAGCCAACCTAGAGAAGATTGATTCACAGCAGCAGGCAGTAGAATCTCAAAAAGCTGAGGTGGACCAGCTTCAAGAAGAGCTAGCACGCAAGAACGCCGAACTAGAAGGCGCGTGGGCGCATTTAAACGGTGAGATTCAGCAGTTTGAAGAGCGCAAGGAAGAGTTCCAGGCGGACTACCAGAACAAGTCTGCTAGTGGGCTAAGTAGTGAACAGGCAGCTCAGATCAAGTCAGCTTTGACAGAGTTAGGGCAATCGGATTCTGGCGCATCGGCTGTTGCTAGCGAGATGACAGGTGCCTTTGAGGCAATGAGCGAGTATCGATCTACTATCGATGAACAGCAGCAGCACCTGAGCCAGAAGCAGGAAGAGTTGACGACGGCGCAGTCAGCTTTGTCAGCGCAGACGTCTGAGCTGCTAGCGGCAAAGCAAGCGCTGGTAGAAGCTGAATCTAAGCTGCACAGCACTCAGGTTAATTTGCAGCAGCAGCAGTCTCTGCTGAGTGCGAAGCAAGATCACAATCAGCTCCTGACCGATCAGCTGAAGAATCAAACCAAGCTGCATCAGCGAGTGTATGAGCTGCTGAACGCTGCCGACAAAGTCAGACTCAGTAAGAAGGTGGACGTTGCTTCATTGGAAGCGATGACGGAGGAGGATTTGCAAGGGTTAGTTTCTAATCTAGAGAAAGACTTAGAAAAAATGGTCCAGTTTGTGAATGATCAAGAGGAAGAACTGAAACTTCAGCAGGACGATATTGATCAGCTAAAGAGCAAGCTGTCGGAGGTGAACGATTACGACCGTCTTCAGCTAGAAACGGAGATTGCAGAGGAAAAGGACCGCCATGTAATGTTGAACCGGACGCTAGTAGGTCAGCGGCGAAACTTACTAGAGCGTGAGGAGGTGCTAAGTCAGCACCGGGCTGTGCTGCTGCGTCGTCAGGGGTTAGCGGCTGATGGGACTGGAGCAGCGGCAGAACTAGAGCCGGTTTTAGATGAAATCGATGAGCTAAGGGCAGGATTAAGCGAGCAGATTCAGCAGGTAGAGGCGGAGAGTGCACTGGTCCAGTCAGAGCTAGATGCGCTGAAGCAGACCCGGCAGCAGCAGCAGCAAAGCGTAAATGAACAAAGACAGGTCGTTGCTGAGGCGGAAGCAGCCTGTGGTGTTCAATACCAGACTTTGGGAGAACTGAAGGGGCAGGTAATGCTGTGTGAGTCTTTGTTACCTACGATTGAGGAGCGTTTGGGCGGCTTTAGTCACAAATTGGAGGCGATTTCGGCGGTGGTTGGCCATTGGCAAGAAACGGAGGCGCAGCAGCAACAGGCGATCACAATCGCCCAGCAAGTAGTTGAGACGCTCAGCGCGCCAGAACCCGCCTTCGCCTAGAATCGTGTCTGGTCCAACAGCATAAGGCGTCAGCCTCAGGGGAAAGACAGAGTATCTGCCAAGACGTAAAAGCGAGATTGTTTTCTAGAGCAGTTTCGCTTTTTGCATAGGCTTTTTGCATAGGCTTTTTGGTCCGAGAAGCGATTAGGCTTGAAGAGCATACTGAAATGCTAAAACTCAACCCTAGAAATTCGCGAAGGCTATGGCAGCAGATTTTATTAAGCTCGATCAGTTTCTAAAGATAACTGATGTTGCTCGCTCTGGCGGTGAGGCAAAGCTGATTATCCGCAGTGGGGAAGTATCGGTCAATGGTGAGATGGAGCTGCGTCGAGGTCGTAAGCTATACGACCAAGATGTCGTTACAGTAGAGGAGACTTCGTTTACTGTGCATATCTCTGCTGCTGAAGACCTATCTTGATATCTTTTTCTTTAGAGGCTACAGTCCAGTCGAATCGTAAGGAACTAGACTAGTAAAATCGAACACGCACCTGTTAGAAGGAAAGCTATCAAAGGGAAAAGCATGCAGCCTAAAATCGAAATTTATACCTGGAGTCGGTGTCCATTTTGCATCAGAGCGAAGGCCCTTCTAGATAGAAAAGGAGCTGACTACACGGAGTACTGTATCGATGGGGATGAAGCGGCCCGTAGTGAAATGGCAGAGCGAGCCGGCAGGCGATCGCTACCACAAATTTTCATCGACGATCAGCACATCGGTGGGTGCGATGACATTCATGCTCTAGAGCGCCAGGGTCAGTTAGACAATTTGTTAGTGGCTAAATAACTGCTCTCGGCCAGTCCGAAAATACTTTCCCTCTCCCAAAGGAGAGGGTGTTTTATCCAACGCTTATCTATGAAGTAGCTTTCGCGAGCGGGGTAGCGTGGTTGATTGCCTCTCCCCTGTAGCTGTTACCTGCGTGGCTATTTTCTCTATAGTTGTTCTTGGCAACCTTAGCCTGGTTCTGTCTGGGCTGTAGCAAACCGTAACCCTTGTGATTACGCTCGTAAACGACGTTGATTTCTCCAGTTTCTACATTGCGAAACATATAGAAGTCATGGCCAACCAGCTCTAGATTTTCTAGGGCAGCTTGTACCGTCATTGGGGGCATCGCGAAGTATTTGCTGCGTACTACGGCTGCGGGTAGCTTTGGTTCGTGGCTTAGCACTTCGCTGATATCGGCGTTTGTTTCTGTAGCGATATCGGATGCGTTGATGATGGCATCGACGTCAATAGGACGAACAGAAGCGTGGTTTTGCTCGCGGCGCTTTTCTTTGTATTTCCTAAGCTGTCGGGTAAGTTTGTCGGTCACCATGTCGATGCTGGCGTATAGGCTCTCGCTACCCTCTTCAGCTCGAACAACAACATGGTTGAGGAATATGGTGACTTCTGCGGTTTGCTTTGGCGCAATTCGGGGATTGTTTTCAACCGATAGGCAGACGTCTATCTTGTTGATGAGCGTCTTGAAGTGAGTAGTTGCTTTCTCTATCTTTTGCTGTACGTGAGCGCGGATCGCGTCGGTGATCTCAATGTTTTTCCCTTGGATTACTAGCTTCATGAAGCAGCCTCCCCTGTGGCGGTTTAGGTTTATACTCTTCAACCCTAGCACTGGCATTTTGACCGAATTGCAAACTGTCAAGATTTTAAGCATCCGTTGATAAATCTTGACTTGATACTACGTTCCAATATGTGAGAGAGATGCTAGGTATGTGAAGGAAGATTTGAAATTGAGTTCGCACGACGACCTAGAGAAGCGCGTAATGAAGCGGACAGACAAGCGAATAGGCTGCGTATTTGTGCCAGAAACAGTGATTCCTTATGCGATCGCCTGGCAGTGGCAACAGCAGCTAGTAGCAAGATACATAGCGGCTGAAGCGGCTGGTAATCGGGAAACGTCAGATACGCTAATACTGCTACAGCACCCACCTGTGTATACCCTAGGCCAAGGGGCCGACTTAAAGTTCTTGAAGTTTGATACTGAAGCGAACGATTACGAACTTCACAGAGTCGAAAGAGGGGGGGAAGTCACTTATCACGCGCCGGGTCAGCTGGTAGGCTATCCTGTCTTGAATCTGAAGCGGCACCATGCGGACCTGCATTGGTATCTAAGGCAGCTAGAGGAAGTGATTATTCGGGTGCTGTCAGAGTATGGACTCGCAGGCGATCGCATTCCAGGAATGACAGGCGTATGGATAGACGACTACAAAGTAGCTGCGATCGGGATAAAGGTCAGCCGCTGGATTACGATGCATGGATTCGCATTAAACGTATGTCCCGATATGAATGGATTTGAGCGGATTGTGCCCTGCGGTCTAGAGGGGAAGTCTGTGGGGGCGATCGCGCAATTTATCCCTAACATCAGCCTGAACGCAGTTAGACAGTCTGTAATTGACCAGTTTGAACAGGTGTTCGCGCTGACTTTGCAGCCAGTTTCGATAGCTGATCTGGGGCTATGTTTGAAAGTTGATTTCTAATAGAGACAGGTCGTCTTCGAACTGGTCGCCACCAAAGTCTGCAACCCGCTCAATTAGCGAATGGATAGTTAGCTGCTGCTGAGTTTCCAAATCGCTCAAAATGGTAACTAGCCCGGTTAGCCCTAGCTGTAGATTGCTAGATCCTACAGACGGCCTGGTGGGATAAATTTCATAAATGCCATCGCTAAAGATATACAGACGGCTACCGATTGAAATGGTGCACTTCTCCGATCGGTAGTTGCTTTCTATCATCATTCCAATCGGCATGCCGGGGGTTCTTAGCTGATGTAGTTTGATGGCGCTTTTGGTGTCAGCACCGCTTGAGGTTTCAGCCTGGTGGCCAGCTTTTGTATGATGATGGGCCTCGCTCTGTCTCGAAGTCGACCTATCTTGGGACGCCACTAGCAATGCCGGAGGATGTCCGGCACTGGCATAGGCAAGCTGATGAGTAACCCGGTTGTAGACGCCGTACCAAATGGTGAAATATTTGTCGTTTTGCTCGGTCATTTGAAAGGCTTCATTGAGACCTTTAAGAACGGTCTCAGGGCGGTGAAAATCGACGCCAGGAAGAGATTGCGATCGCAAAACGTTCAAAACCGAGGTTGATAGCAGCGCAGCGCCCAGACCGTGTCCTGAAACATCGAGTAAATACATCACTAGATAGTCAGGATCGAGCCAATAGTGGTCAAAGCAATCTCCTCCTAGTTCCTGAGAAGAGATAAACCGAGACGTAATCGAGATACAGTTTCTAGCATCTGCTGGTGTATCTCTAGGCAGAAGCGATGTGACGTAGGTAGCCGCTTCTGCCAGCTCATTTTCTAGTCTGCGAGTTTGCGCCTTGAGCGCTTGCATTAGCTTGTGCAGCCGCAGACCAGAATTGACCCTAGCAACCAGCTCAGCTGTATCGATTGGCTTAATCAGCAGATCATCTGCGCCCGCCTCTAGCGCCTCGACCCGATTAGCCAGATCGGTATGGCTAGTCATGATCAAAAATGCAGTAGTCGCTAGCTGAGGATTCTGCTTGATTTGACAGCAGATATCAACGCCACTAGAGCCACCGGGTAAAAGCAGATCGCAGATGATGACAGAAGGGGCTAGATGAAGCGCTTTGTGAATACCGCTATCTGCATCGTTTGCGGTTTCTACCCGGTAGCCGCGCTTCTGCAATAACCGCTGTAGGCTCTGTAGGATGAAAGGGTCGTCGTCGATCAGTAAAATATCGGTCAGGGTGACAGGCTGACCCATCAGGCCCTGCCGAGCCGATGATCCTAGCTTGAGATATGGCGTGGGCGATGCATTAGAAGTCATAGGCAGCCTGAACAGGAATATCCTCTTCCGGTGGGCCAGACGGAGAGTGAGGAGCCTCTAAAATAAGACGGCTGGAGATGGAATGGTTCCACAGATCGACAAAGTCGACCAGATAGTAGGGCAGCTCTTCCGAGATATCCTCTTTTCTATCGGGGATAGCAAAGTCTTCTAGATCGAACAGATGCAGCCGCTCCATCGACTGTATTTCGGAGGGCTCTAGGATATTGGCTCGATAGACCCCTGATTCATCGATGGCACTAAAGCAGCACACCTGATAGTAGTTCCCACCTGAGAGCTCGCGGTATTGCACCAGAGTGTAAACATCGGCGGGCTGGATTGGAAAAGGCAGCGAGAGGGTAATCTTTTGCTGGGTCGGTAGCAGAGAGAGACGCACGGCATTACGAACACCATAGTAGCCGACTTTATCCGACTGGAGTGGATACTTGCGATGGCGGGACTGGACGTGAGTGCGCATAAAGGTAGCAATGCCTAGCCCTTCTTCTGTGTAGGCTCCGATCAGGCTAACGTGAACGTCGTAGGCAGGGACGTTGCTGATATTGAAAACCTCGAGCGCTAGACTAGTGTGCCCTTCTGTCTCTGTCGTTGACTGCAAGTCCCAGTAGAGGTGAGGCAGTGCACTGAGGCTGAGCTGTTTTTCTATGACATCGCGGTAGTAAGCACTCTCTTGCTTGGCTTGCTTAAGATTTTTATTGGTTAGCCAGGCATAGGTACCCGTTAGCCCGACGAGTAACAAATTGCTAATAATCAAAATAGGTTCCATGCAGTCCCCCTTGCTTAACCTCCTCATCATTCTCGGTATTCAAAACCATACCCCAAACTATGCTCTCTATTCAGGCGCAGCAGACCCTTTCTATGTACACGCGCGATGGGGTACGGCTCGATGCAGATGTCTATTTTCCGATCGGCACTGGGCCATTTCCAGTTTTGCTGATGCGTCAGCCTTACGGACGGGCGATCGCCTCCACTATTGTCTATGCCCACCCACGCTGGTATGCCGCTCACGGCTACATCGTCGTGATTCAAGATGTGCGCGGTAGAGGAACTTCTGAAGGCGAATTTTCACTATTTGCCCATGAGGTTGCCGATGGAGAAGATACAGTGCAGTGGGCTGCGCAACTATCAGGGGGGAATGGGCTTCCCAGCAGTGATGGGCAGGTGGCAATGTATGGCTTTTCTTATCAAGGAATGACGCAATTACAGGCAGCGCAGGCAACTCCCCCGGCGCTAAAGACAGTTGTGCCCGCTATGACAGGCTATCACCTCTATGAGGACTGGGCCTATGAGAATGGAGCGCTGTGTTTTCAGCTAGGGCTTACCTGGGCTGTGCAGCTAGCAGCAGAAAGTGCTCGAATAAAAAGCGCTCGAATCAAAGGAGCTTGCCAAACTTATCAAGACCTAGCGGCGGCTGCTCGAAACCTCCCGTTGGCTGAGGCTATACCCGCTTGCCCAAAGATTTTAGAAGGGACTGAGACCTTTTGGCACGACTGGGTGAGGGCATCGCAGGGCGATCGCTATTGGCAGCAGCTAACGCCCCAGCTAGATAATGTTGACTTACCGATGTTGCATATCGGCGGCTGGTTTGATCCATACCTGCGCGGCGACCTGAGGCTGTATCAAGAAATGGCAGCGCGTAGTCAGCATCTGCATCATCTTTGGATTGGACCTTGGATGCATATTCCTTGGCATCGCAAAGTAGGAGAGATGGACTTTGGCCCGGCGGCGATAAGTCCGGTAGATCATCTACAGATTCAATGGTTTGATGCGATTCTAAAGGGCAAGGCAGAAGTCGAGCTAAAGCAATCACCGCCGATTCATTTGTTTGAAATGGGTCGAAATCAGTGGCGATCGCTCGACGCATGGCCAGCTAGCACCGAGCTAATAGAGCAAACTAAAACATACTTTCTTAGCAGCAGCGGGCTAGCAAATATTCGGGAGGATAGCGGTGCGCTAAGCGAAGTTCCAGCTAAAATGCAGCCAGTCAAAATCAGGTCAGCGGACACGCTCGTGCACGATCCATGGAATCCTTGTCCATCGGTGGGCGGACACAGCTCACTACCCGCCGGAGTGTTTGAGCGCACGGCAGTAGATGCCAGAGGAGATGTCTTGACCTACACCAGTGCGCCGCTGAATCGAGAGCTGCGAGTGGTGGGTACGGCGGAAGTGGTGGGGGCGATCATATCATCAACCCCTAGCTACGACCTTTGCGCCGTTCTCTCACGGGTCAAAGACGGCAGAGTCTACAACCTCACCCAGGGATACGGCCGCTTCGAGTCTTCAAAGGCATCCTCTATCGTCTTACCACTACACCCGACCTGCTTCAATATCTTTTCAGGAGAATGCCTGCGTCTGAGCCTAAGCGCTGCTTGCTATCCCGCCTTTCTGGTAAACACTGGAACAGGCGCACCTATTCACCAAAGCCGAGCTATAGACGCTCAGATAATCACGTTGACACTTACCACAGGCGGTGGTGACTCAAACCCACAGATGAATCAGCCTAGCTTTAGGCTCAAGCTACCGGTGACCCTTGATTAAAAACTTCAAACACCCGGCGGCAGCAATTTCTCAAAGACTCTCCTGAGTTAGGCTCTGGCACAATCGACCCTTCAAATCGCCAGTCATCGACTGTAGACAACCGCCATCGCTGCCCCTGATGATCGAAGCCGCTGACCTCCAGACCAATCGCGCGGCGCTGGTCACTCTCTGACTCCTGGTGAAGACGAATTTGGATCAGCAGGCTACGACACCGAAATAGACGGCTGACGCCCGGAAAGTGAAAGCCAATGTCCACTGAATTTGGATCGATTAGATCTCTAGTCGTAGGGTCGTTCAACCAGGGTTTGAGATCCGCTCTCAAATCAGGTAGCTCAGACTTAAAAAGTCCAATCGTTGCTGCGATCTTACTGGCGAACTCGATTGTTGATGCCTGTTCAGCTGCGTTCACACCACCTCACTAGAATTCAGTTTCATCATTGTAGCGGTCAAATATTCAAAGGACTGTGATGAATCGAAGCCGGAACATGACCAGCTCTTGACATATTCTGCTTCTAAGTAGGCTGATAATGAAGATTCTTCCGAAAAGCCTGGCGAATCAGTCCTTGTGGACCGAATTTATCGAATGTATTATATAGATTCGTCCAAACATATCTATGCTCAGGAGGCTGAATGGAGGGGCGCACTCCAGTTTTGCCTGATACAGTTTTGACTGGGGTCGGTAGACCCTTCAAACTACTCTTTTTCATCGACAAAAGACCGAACTCAGCTGAACAGATTCGTCAGGTTCGTGCTCAGGTAAAGGCGCTCTGTACACAAGATACAGTCGGCTTAGAGATTGTTGATGTCAATGACCAACCCTACTTAGCTGAGCGATTCAAGCTGGTAGCTACGCCTGCATTAATCAAGGTTTCGGCTAATAGCTATCAGGTTTTAGCAGGCAGCGATGTCGCAACGCAGCTAGCCCACTGGTGGCCAAGGTGGAAGCAGCAGGCGATTGAAGACGAGCAGGTGGCGCTATTGGCATCGACATCTGCTGTAGCCAACAGCCCTGAAGCTGACAATATCAAAGTGAATGCGGTCGATCAATCTACAGAGGTGATTAAGCTGGCCGATGATATTTTCCGGCTAGAGCAAGAGAAGGAAACGCTGGCTTCTCAGATTGAGCTTAAGGATCGCATTATCGCAATGATGGCTCACGATCTAAGGAATCCGCTGACGGCGGCTTCGATCGCCCTAGAGACCTTGGAGCTGGCGTTTGAGCCAGACAGTCCGCAGGCAGATAAGTTCACGCCGGAACTGGTTTCTCATCTGCTCAAGAGTACCAAGACTCAGATTCGGACGGTCAACAGCATGATCACAGAGATTTTACAGGCGGCCAAAGGCTCTAGTGCCAACCTGGAGGTGACGCCGCAGAATTTGGATCTGGTCGATTTGTGTGAGACGGTGATGACCGCTTTTTTACCCAAGCTACTGGCGAAGAATCAAACTATTGAGACGGACCTGCCTCAAGATCTGCCGCATGTCTATGCGGATGCAGATCAGGTGCAGCGGGTGCTGAGCAACCTGATAGACAATGCGATTAAGTACACCCCGGTCAGAGGAAAAATTGGTATCTTGGCCCTGCATCGAACCACCGAGAAGGTGCAAGTTAGCATCAGAGATAATGGACCGGGAATCCCTCGGGGTAATCAAAAGAGTATCTTTGAGGAGAGCTTTCGGCTACAGCGCGATCGCACTCAAGACGGATATGGCTTGGGTCTAGCGCTCTGTCGACAGGTAGTCAAAGCACACTACGGCCAAATTTGGGTGGATTCTAAGCAATGCGAAGGCAGCTGCTTTCATTTCACTTTGCCGGTCTATCGAGGCGTTGGTAGCTAGCTGAGCAAGCGGCCAGTCAGCGGCAGGCCAGTCAGAGCACAGATAGATCTAGCTGCCTTCAATCATTTTTGCTTTCATTTCGGCTAGCTGGGCGTCCACATTACTCTGCCCTTCGAGCTGAGCAAACTGACTTTCGAGGGCATCTCCGCTCAGGTTTTGAGCAACTTCTGCCTGCGCTTCTAAATCTAGAACTCGCGATTCCATCTTTTCAAATGCGCTCATTGCACCTGGTGAGTTGCTCGTCAACATCTCATGCAGTCGGGTACTCGATTGGGCAGCTCTGGCCCTAGCGATGTACATGTCCTTGCGGGTACGAGCATCCGCAATTTTTCTTTCCAATAGCCTCATGTTGGACTTTAGCTGCTGAACAATTTCCTTTTGTTGAGCGATCTGGGGTGCTAGCGTTTGGGCCGTTTGGCTATACGTCTGTCTTCGTTCGAGCGCTTCTCTCGCTATAGAATCGTCGCCTTTCTGGAGTGCGAGCTGAGCTCTGTTGTACCATTCTTGAGCGGTGCGCTCGGCTTGGGTACACTGCCTTTCGGTTCGCTTTTGAGTGGCGATCGCCTGCGCCACTGCCTGACGCATAGAGACCAGATCCTGCTGCATCTCTAGAACCGCTTGCTGCAAAATCTTTTCAGGATCTTCAGCCCCATTCACTAACGTATTAACATTTGATCGAACCAGGCGAGAAATGCGATCAAGCAGTCCCATCAGTGGAGCCGTCCCGTAAAGTGACCTCACTAGCAGCATAGCAAGCTTCTCTGCTCTTTCTCTACTCTGTCGTAGGGCCGTATACTTCAGCGCTGATATTCTTTTCTGCTAGTTCTTTGATGAACTGCTGTGCGGACTGAGCATTATTAAAAGCAGCCACCTGAATTCGGTTACCGTCCGAGAATCGGCGAACAAAGGCTTCGCTGGTGGTTTCTCTAATCCGCCTTAGCCCGCTTTCTGAGGTGAAAGGAACGGTGACGTAGTAGGTAAGCCCGACTGGCAGCATAACCGACTGCGAACTAGACACTCGACTGCCTGCCGACTGCCTGTCTGCTGCTCGACTGCCGATTACCGCAGCCGCACTAGGAACGTTAGCCTGGGCTGATGGGATGGCTTCTGGAGTCGAGACAGAAGCTGGTGCTGGAATTGTGGGAGTTGGCGGTAGTCCTACTGAGCTGAGTCCTGCTGGGCTAGGTTCTCCAGGGTTAATCGGAGTCGCTCGGGGCATTTGCAAAGAGCTGAGGTTATCGATTTCGAGCTCAACGAATTCAGCGGCTGAGAGATCTGGGCCAGGTGGGTCGAATGCTTTTACAGAGTCAATGGCTTCTACACCATTGGCCTGAAGTTCGCTTGCTAGACGCTGTGCAACTAGAGGATCAGACATAAAGTAGCTGGCACCGAGCCCGCCGACCAAGCCCAAAAACGCTACGGTTGCACCAGCGAGTAGTGAGACGGTTTTACGTTTGGGTAGGTGAGTTGTAGGGTCAGAAGCGTTTGGCTGTGTGGACTGCTCTTCTAGAGTCTCAATGAGTGCCTTAGAAGAGGTCAGATAGCTGTTGGGAGCTTGGCTGTTAGCAGTAGGTTCTTGGAGTGGTGGGGGTGCGATCGCCTCATGCGGTTCTGTCACTGGACCCAGCAGAGCTGAGACAGAGGCATCCGACGCAATATCATCCAATTTTGCTGCGTGCGCTTGATCTGTCCGCCTAGATTGATTTGTCTGCTCAAGCTGGTACATTGGCGTAGGCTGCTGCTCAGATGGGCTCGTTTGTTCGAGTGAGCCTACTGGCCGAAAGCGATAGCTAGATGATGACTCAGCTAGCTCATCTGGTTTTAGGTCGCCTAGTTTTGGTTCGCCTGGGTTTGGCTCATCTTGTTGTAGTTCGTCTGGTTTTAACTGCGCTGAGGCAGGCAGTGCTAACAAATTCAGCTCTGGCGAAGAAGCTCGTGGAGCAGACCGCAATGGCTCACGCCGCAGGGACTGGCTAGCTATCAGCTTTTTGTTTGGCGGAACTGGCGGCAGCGGCAGCGCTAAAGCTGCTTCTACTGGCTCTACATCGAAAGCAGGATCGCTTTCTACATCAGTAAAAATCTCCTCTTTGACTAAGCCTTTGTCAAAACTATTGATCCGACGGTTGCGACGGTAGCGATTTAGCTCAGACTCTAGGCTAATATTGAGACTGCCTAACACATTGCCCAGCGCTGGGGCCAGCTCAGGAGTCAATTCTGGGGCCAGCTCAGGAGCCAACTGAGGGGACAAACTGCGAATAGTGTGGTGAGCTGCCATACCAGACTCCTTTAGTCAGAAAGCTACCAAAAGGTGCCCGGTTTAGCCCGATGAAATAACACCATATGTTGATATGTCATATCGATATATCAGAGCACCAGGCCCGGAAAAAGGCCCAGCAGGCGGCCGAGCGAGTAGGTTCGCGAAAGGCTCACTGGAACAGCTCGACCAAGAAAACGATGGGATTAGAAGGCTTAAATAAGCTAATAAAAGGACTAGAAGATCAAGATAGCTGGCAGTCTCAGCGACAGTTTCGTTTGGTGCTACAGTACTGGCCGAAAGCAGTCGGTTTTGCTGTTGCCAGACAAACTAGACCCACCAGTATTCATCGCTCAGAGCTCTATGTAGCGGCGGCTACGCCAGTATGGGCTCAAACGCTCACCTACGAACGATTCAAGATTCTGCAAAAGCTGAATCGCTACCAGCCCAGCCCTATTAAGAACATTCGATTCTCTGCGGCTCTATGGGCATCACTTGCCAAATCGAACCGAGAAGGCGTGTCTGCACGCGATCACCTTCAATACCTAAGCAATACAGGACAGACGGCTCCAAGCCTTGAGCACCCAGACAAGCACTCAAAGCACTCGCTGACCAAGCACTCAAAGCACCCGCTGACCAAGCGCTTAAAGCACCTGCCGACTACACCTTCAGAAGCTTTCGAGAGATGGGCATGCACAGTTCAACAGATGCAGACTAGCCAAGCGCTGTGTCCCAAATGCAAATGCCGATGCCCGCAATGGGAGCTAGATCGTTGGTCCATTTGCTCATTATGCGCTAGCAAACGGTGGCAGTAAGTTATTAGTATGCCGATGGTATCTATTGGGAATAGTATTAGGAACTGTATCGGTATTTCTAATACCTGTAGAGGTCTTAAAAAATAAGAATGCGTCTGTAAATAGGTATATTTCCTATTGCTCTTTGAGAGGAATATTCTCTCATTAAGGAAGATTACGGTTATTCTCATTACTTAGAAGATTGCCTGCTCGATAGCAGCCTCAGATATACGATCCCCGAACAAATTTATTTCTTTGCAAAGGCCATAATGCCCACAGAGAGGCATGTTTCACTTCTTTGCTGAAATCTGAAGAAAATGTAAACATAGAATGAGCCTTTTTATGAACGATTCACTGTTAATAGCAATAGATTCAGGTTTTTTAATGTTATGAGACGACTCTCTCAGTTAAGTCATTATGGAATTCAAGACCATACCTTAAGAAACTCAATTATGGCTGCTTCAAACTGTGAGACAACTCGCTGCGGGCTGTGCAAATTTTATAACCACGAGGGACGGCGCGGCGGATACTGTAGCCAGCTCAGCGCCCCTGTTAACGCTTCCTGGAATGCCTGCTGTTTGTCGGCTGCTCCCTTCGTAAGTAGCCCACAGCCTAAGTCGGGGATCGCTGAGTGGATTGCAGCACCTCAGCACGTCAGTTCAGTAGTAACGCCCCTTAAGGCGAACAAGAAGGCGAATAAGAAGGTTGTTTGTTCAGCAGTTGCTAGTTAACTTTTCTTCAGTGATCTAGCGCTGTAGTTTTAATCAAATTCAGCACCGGGGATCGCCGTACAAGCAATTGAGAAAGAAACGCCTATGGTTTGCATTACGCACTTCCATAGGCGTTTTTTATTTCCAGCCGATTTCACAACACGTTCTGCAAATAATTGGACTTTTTCCTAGCAGCAGACAGCGGCAATAGGCATCAGGGTAACCAAGGATACTTTCTGAAGTTAGGCTGCCTCTTTTCTAAAAACGCCCGCTTACCTTCAGCGCCTTCTTCGCTGAGGTAGTAGAGCAGAGTTGCATTACCAGAAAGCTCTTGAAGCCCAGCTTGGCCATCGCAGTCGGCGTTGAATGCAGACTTGAGACATCGAATAGCAATGGGGCTCTTCTGCAAAATTTCTTGAGCCCACTGTACGCCCTCTATTTCTAGCTGGTCGATTGGCACCACGGTGTTGACTAGGCCCATGTCTAGCGCCTGTTGTGCGTCGTACTGACGGCAGAGAAACCAGATTTCACGAGCTTTTTTTTGACCGACGACTCTAGCGAGGTAGCTAGCGCCAAATCCACCGTCAAAGCTGCCGACTTTTGGCCCAGTTTGTCCAAATATGGCATTATCTGCTGCAATACTGAGGTCGCAGACCAGATGTAAGACATGACCACCGCCAATGGCATAGCCTGCAACTAAAGCGATCACTACTTTGGGCATGGAGCGAATTAGCCGCTGTAGGTCTAGAACATTGAGCCTAGGAACGCCGTCTTCGCCAACGTAGCCTGCCTCTCCTCGAACGCTCTGATCGCCTCCGGAGCAAAAGGCGTACTTACCGTCGGTATGCGGTCCCATCCCGGTTAGTAGAACAACGCCGACGCTTGTATCCTCTCTAGCATCGCAAAAGGCATCGTACATTTCAAAAACTGTTTTGGGTCGAAAGGCGTTGCGTTTGTGGGGGCGGTTGATCGTGACCTTAGCAATGCCATCACTTTTGTGATAGAGGATGTCTTCGTATGTATTGACGGACTGCCAGGTTGTAGAGGTTGGCTGAGGCAAGGGGTCAGGCATGAGGGCAGGGTCCAATAAGGGGCCAGTAGGGGTCCAAATAGATAGCAGACTAGATAGAACATTAAGAACCTATGAGCTAGGCGATCAAAATATAAGCTGCTAGCAGAGAATAGAGAAGCTAAACAAACAAAACAAAGCGCAGGTACGCTATCTATACAGCTCAATTCATATGGCTTATTATTGGTTCAAAGCGTTTCACATCGTTGGTGTCGTGGTCTGGTTTGCGGGCTTGTTCTATCTAGTGCGCCTGTTTATCTACCACGTGGAAGCAGAACAGGAGGCCGAACCTGCTCGCAGCATCCTTAAAAAGCAGTACGCACTGATGGAGACCCGGCTGCTGAGAATCATTACGACGCCAGGGATGCTGCTGACTTTGGCGATGGCGGGCGGACTGCTGTGGCAGCGGCCAGATGTGCTGTATGAAGGCTGGATGCATGCCAAGCTAGGGTTTGTGGCGTTGCTAGTGGTTTACCACATGTACTGCGCTAAGCTGCGAAAACAGCTAGCAGCGGGAGAGTGTAGCTGGGGACCCAAGCAGCTGAGGGCATTGAATGAGGCACCCACGCTGCTGCTAGTCACCATTGTGCTGCTAGTCATCTTTCAAAATAGTTTTCCGACGAATGCGACTACTTGGCTGATTGCGGGTCTGGTGCTATCTTTCTTGGTTACGATCCAGCTCTATGCTAAAAAGCGCCGATTGGATAAAGAGCAGGAGACGGCCGATCTAGCGATTTCTGAGCAAATGTCGTGAAGAATTTGACAAATGTTCTCAGATATATATCGAAAGATACAGTTGTGATTTGTTTAATTCGTTAACATACGTTTACATTGCTCAAGAATTCGGGCCAACGCTTTGGATCTTCGAGCAAGGAAAACAGCCAATTGAGGAAACAAATCATGGAAAACTCTCCAACTACAGATGCACCCGCTAAGTTAGGTTTCACAGAATTTGCTGAGACTTGGAATGGTCGCCTAGCGATGATCGGATTTATTTCTGCGATCGCAGTCGAGTACCTGACTGGTAAAGGTATCCTAGGTCAGCTTGGCCTGATGTAATTGTCATGCAGCCGCGCTAGATACAGCAAACAATTCTAGAAACTTGAGGGGACCTGTAGTCTATGCAGGTCCTTTTTTTGATTTTAGAATTCTAAGGCTTGAACCTCTAGAATTTTGAAATTCTAGAGGTTGTCACGACCGATTGTATGGCCACGGTAACTCTTCGGCAGAGTCTGGTTCCGCGTAGTCGTCTGGGTCTAGCCAGGTTGCCATAGTCCTCAGCTCAGCTGGAATTTCTTCGCCTTGATCAAACTCTAGCTGAGTTTCTCTAAGTCCTAGATAGCCTGACTCTGCAAAGGAAGTCAGCATCCGCGCCAGTGCGATCCAGACGCTTTCTTCAAATTCCCAATCTTTTTGAAAAGGTGCGCGATCGGCAATGGATTTGAGCGCCCAAAAGTAGCTGTTGCGGACTATCGGCCCTTTCTTTTTGTACGGTGGCACGTCTTCGTTGCGCAAGAAGAGAACACCGTTTTCTATTCTTGCTCGCATGAGGAAAGTAGGAAGATAGACGATGGTAGGGAAAGGTTGTGGATTGATATAGGCTGAGAGAAGATAAGTTGATTGGACACTAGACTAATGGTTGCGGCAGTCTCTCTGCAAAACGTTCACAAAGTCTATAACAATATTTGTGTGGTTAACGATTTGTCTTTGGCAATTGAGCCGGGAGAGATTTTTGGACTGTTAGGACCCAATGGAGCGGGTAAGTCGACGACGATTCGAATGCTGACGACGCTGGCGCAGCAAACCCAGGGCGATATCGTGGTCGCAGGATATGATGTCAGCCGTCAGCCTGCGCAGGTCCGCCGCAAAATTGGCGTGGTGCTACAGCAGGTCAGTGTGGACGCGGACATGAGCGTCTGGGAGAATATGGAGTTTCATGGGCGGATGCATCATATTCCTGCCGCTAGGCGACAGGAGGATATTCAGCGCTGGCTAGCCTATGTGGGATTGAGCGATCGCACTAATGATAAAGTCAAAACCCTCTCCGGCGGTATGAAGCGCCGCCTGCAAATTGCCAGAGCGCTACTGCATCAGCCCAGTATCTTGTTTCTAGATGAGCCGACGGTTGGTCTAGACCCGCAGACTCGGCGGCGGCTGTGGGAAATTATCTTAGAGCTGAACCGCGAGCACAAAATGACGATGCTGCTGACGACGCACTACATGGAAGAAGTGGAGTATCTGTGTGATCGCATTGGCATCATGGACAAAGGAACGCTGATTGAGCAAGGTACATTGGCTGAGCTGCGGCAGAAACATGGCGAGGGCATTGTGATGAAGCAGAAGGGCGATCGGTGGGAGTATCTATTTTTTCCGACGCTGGCCGCAGCGAACCAATACCTCAATCAACAGTCAGACAAAACCGGGATGATGACGCGTCCCGCTAACCTAGAAGATATTTTTGTAGAGCTGACCGGGCGCAATCTGGACTGAGATACGCTCGCAGGGGCATAGCATGCTGTGCCTGCCCCTACGGAAGGAATTTCGCAAAGGGAGATTATGTCTCAGCTAGCTAACACAATTGAGGCAATTTTGTATCTGAAAGCTCAGCCGCTGAAGATTAATCAGATTGCTGAATTTGCTCATTGCGATCGCGAAACCGCGGAAGAAGGACTGATCGCACTCATGAGCGAATACGCCCACCGCGAAGGGGCCCTAGAGATCGCGGAAACAGAGGACGGCTACGCGCTACAGCTTAGGGAAGTGTATAAACCTTTGGTAGATACGATTGTGCCCTTAGATATCGGGCTAGGCGCGCTGCGGACACTCGCTGCGATCGCCCTGCGTGGACCCATTGCCCAAAGCGATCTAGTAGACGTCCGCGGGTCGGGCGTCTACCAGCACGTACCAGACCTAGTAGGGCAGGGCTTTGTCAAAAAAAGGCGTCAGGCAGATGGGCGCTCTTCTTGGCTACAGGTAACTGAAAAGTTCTATCAGCACTTCGAGATCGACAAGCTGCCTCAGATCTCTACCCTTCGGTTGCCTACGCAGAAAGCCAGCCCAAAAGCCAGCCCAGAAGTCAGCACAGAAACCAGTCTAGCCGCTGATACAGACCGCCTTAGCGTAGAACCAGAGCAAACGATAGCCACAACCGATACATAAAGAGGCCGCCATAGAAACTTAAGAAACTGACGATGCGTGGCATTATTCGTTAAGCTGTTGTGTAGTCATGTCTCAAGCACAGATTTTCTTAATAGTTCAAGAAAGATCTGATGGAGTATCAGTTTGCAGAGGATATACCAATCCTAGAATGGGCTCTTATGGCTAAGCTAAGGTCAGTTATTCGTCATCTCTATGGTTTTCAATCCTGAAAGCGCAGATTTCACCAACCTCGATTCGGAAGATAGTAAGACGAACGAGCTGTTGAACTATCTGCAGGATCAGCCTCCCGAAGTCCTCAGCAGAGTGGCACAGTCCGTCAGCGGCGAAATCCGACAAATTATTTCCCACAATGTGCAGGGACTAGTCGGCGTGCTACCTGCGGACGGGTTCAATGTCCAGGTCAGCACTGATAGAGAAAATTTGGCAGGCTTACTGGCTTCTGCGATGATGACAGGCTACTTCTTGCGACGCATGGAGCAGCGGATGGAGCTAGAAACGAACCTGTCTGGTTCGTTGGGGCTAGACCTAGACTCGATAGACAAAGCAAAAGAGTAAGCGCCTCACCGATTTTCTACTGCAAATCTTCTGGCAAAGCAGTGGGCTTGACGTTGATGTTTTGAGGCTTTCCTGCACGAATGATGCTGACCTCTAGATCTTCACCAATACCGCCATTTTCCACTTGAGACTGAACATCAGTCACATCTTCTATAGCGTTACCCCCTACCTTTGTAATCAGGTCACCCTGCTTTAGCCCCGCAGTCTCAGCCGGGGTCCCCGGCATCACTCGAATGATGACCACGCCCTGATCCGCTTGGATATCAATGTCAAGCTCTTCGTCCTGATTGATGCGATCGCGCATTTCCTCATTCAGATTGATCATCTGAATTCCCAGATAGGGATGCTGTACTTCCCCAGTCTCAAATAGCTGGTCCGAAATTCGCTTAGCTGTTTCTATTGGAATAGCAAAACCGAGTCCTTGCGCATCCGCTCTGATAGCCGTATTCATACCAATTACTTCGCCACTAGCATTGAGCAGCGGACCGCCAGAATTGCCTGGATTGATCGCCGCATCGGTTTGAATAAACTGAACCCGCTTGTCCGAAATGCCCACTTGGGTGCTGGAGCGATCTAGGGCGCTGATGATGCCCGCTGTAACCGTATTGTCTAGACCCAGGGGATTGCCGATGGCGATCGCCCATTGACCCGGCGATAGAGTATCTGTTGTTCCCAGAGGAGCAATTGGCAGACCTTGCGCATCGATTTTGATGACTGCAACATCAGTTACCGGGTCAGCGCCGACAACTTCTCCGGTAAACGTACGGCCGTCCTTAAGCGTTACTTCTACCTTGTCCGCACCTTCAATCACGTGAGCATTGGTCAGTAGCTGACCATCCGCGCTCAAGATGAATCCAGAACCCGTTCCTTGCTCTAATCGCTCTGGTAGCTGCGGACTTCGAGAGGGACTCTGAGGGGATCTGGACCTGTCGTCCTCGTCACCAAAGAATCGCTTGAATAGACGCCGCTCGAACGGGTCGCTCAGGCTACTGACGGACCTAGAGGCGTCGATTCGGACCACGCTAGGTCCCACTCGATCGACAGCGCTAGCAATAAAGTTAGCCTCAACAGGAAGTGCGCTAGCTGGTTGCGGAATGGGTGTGATGGTCTCTTGAGCCGTTTGGATCACGGTTGGAGGTTGCGATCGCCCCCGCTCAAGAGGTATCGATCCAGCGCGTTGAAAATAGGTACGGCCTGTCCAGCCAGCCCCTGTTCCTAGCAGCACTAGAATTCCACCTAGTCCAATTCCTTTAGGAGAAATTCCCATACTTACTGCCTGAAATAACGATAATCGCTGTAAAAAATCAACTGCTCGCGCCTGGGAGGCAGCTTCTCTACTCTAGCGAGTTCTGCCCGCTTTGAACGCAACTGCATTAATTACAATATTGGGTATCAGTACATCCTGATATGAACATCGCTTCACGAAGAGTAGTAGAAGGCTCTTCTTTACTGAAATTTTTTCTCTGTTGAAGTTCCTTCTTTGATGAAGTTCCTTCTTTGACAAAATTCTCTTTTGTTGTTCTTGGCTAAGACCATACCTATGCGGCATCTTCCTACTCTGTCTTTGATTGCGATTGCACATCTATTGAGCCTGTCAATCGCCCCACCTGCCATAGCCGCTAGCTGTCCAGCGGCTCTCTCTCGGCTGCAGCGTCACCAGGCCACCACCGGAGAAACGCTAGAGATCATAGCTGCCCGCTACAACTTGCGGCCTACGACCCTAGCTAGATTCAACGGCGGGCTTGATCAGTCTGTTGGTGCTACTGTACCCACTGGCTACGAAGTGGTGGTGCCTCCTTTTGATGGTCAGGTGGTCACTGCTAGCGCTAATAGCAGCTGGGTGACTTTGGCCGAGCAGTACAACAGCCGGGCCGACCTGCTGTTTGAAGTGAACGGCTGCGTCAGCCAGGTTCCCAGGCGTGTGTTTATTCCTGGTGCGAGTCGGATGATAGCGGCCAATCGCAATACTGCTGTGCAGCTATCCGGCTATCCTTTAGCACAGCCAGCCGATATCCAGCTGAGCTATGGATGGCAGCCACACCCTAGCCGGGACGAAGTCGTTTTTAATAGCGGCCTAGCATTCGGTGTGCCAACACCTACCGAAGTAAAAGCAGTAGGCGCGGGTACGGTCGCCTTTGCCGGGCAAAGAGAAGGCTATGGGCTGCTGCTAGTGATCAATCACGAACAGGGGCTGCAAACCAGGTATGCCAACTTGAGCGAAGTCTCTGTTGCTGTCGGACAGCCTGTATCGACTCAGATGACAGTCGGTAAAGTCGGCAGTAGCGAAGCTAGCTACCTGTATTTTGAAGTTCGTCAGAATTCGCCCTCGGGATGGATTGCACAAGATCCTGGCGATTATCTGCCTGCGCTAGAACTCCGATAGTTTTACGGAACGATTTCTGTGGTCTTTGATGTTATTTCAAAGAAAACATCCTGTAGAGCTAGCCAACTGTTCAATATGCCTCTACAATTCCGATAACTTTTGGAAAAGAGGCTCTTCATCAGGAACTCTTTACATACGATCTGGCAGCTAAAGAGAAAAAGAGCATGAAGCTTTCATTAGCCAACCTCAATACAGTAAAGCTTCAAAGCTTCAAACTTCAGAGCTTCAAACCTTTCAAGAAAATTGCTAGAAAGCTGTCTTTGTTGGAGAGCGAACGTGCTGAGCGTGCCCGTAACCTTGCCCGCGTCAAGAAAGAAAAAAGCGCCTACCGGATGGCGTTGACGCTGCTGTTGGTCCGTCCCTGGGTGCTGGTGATGGGCTTTTGGATATTTTCGTTAGGAATTGGCTCACTAGCTCTAGGGGGCATGCTAAGCCCCAGACGGTTGACAATGGCGCTGCCAGAACCTGCCGTTGATGCCTCAGTGGTCAGTTCTGCCCAATCGACTGATACCCAATCGGCTAGTACTCAATCGACCGATACGTCCCAGTTCGCTGACGCATCGACAACTGAGGCTGGTGCAGATGCAGACTCTGCTGAGTCGACCAGTGCTGGTACGACGAGCAGTAGCAGTCTGACGCTAGCGCTACCGTTGTTTCTCCTGGTGAGTGCCTGTGCGGTAGGCTGCTTTATGATTTCGAGACAGCGGACGATGAAGATGGCTGCTGCTAGGGCGCGAGTTCGCAAAGTTCGAGGTGAATTGACACTCACCAGCAAAGCCAGCTCCGATAGCCAGCTTCGTTCAAAACCAAAAGCGCCCGCACGTAAGCCGTCGAAAACTAGCTCGGTCCCCAGAAAGTTACCCAAAAAGTCAGCTCTTGCAAGGCCAGCGCCCAAGCACCCAGTTCCTCAAGGAATAGATCTCAAAATCTTTCCTAAAAAGGCAGGTAGCGTATCTAATCGTTTAGCTAGCAGCTTAAACGCTGAGCTTCAACCTAAAAAGCGACGACACCGTTCTAAGACTGCGATCGCCGCTCGAATGGCAGCTAATCGAATCACATCAAAGCCTGTGGCGAATGGGTCCGCAGCAAATGGCGGCAAAGGGCTGGTCTCTAGAGCGGCGGTGGCACATGCTGGCGTGCAGGCCCGGCAGCCTACTCGATCGAGAAAGAGCACAATTCGAGCAGCCAACCGACGTCGACGCCCAGCTAGCCAGCCAACAGTAGTCAGCGTTATGCCTGCAGGTGAATCCCATGCTTTGGACTGGCATGAGGGCAGTCTGGCGCACCGGATGGACGTACGTCCTCACCGCTCTGCAATGTAGTCTATGCAACCTAGTCTATGCAAAGCAGTCTATGCAATGTAGTCTACGCAACATGGTCTATGCATAGTCAGCGCTATGCCGTTTAACCCAGGTGATCGCATCTTTCTGGGTGGTAATTTTTCCTTCGGCCTGGGCCTGTTCGACTGCGGTTAATAGCCTACCTACCGTAGGGCCAGGAGAAATCTCTAGCTGCTGCATTAAAAGCTTGCCACTAAGCAAGGGCTGAGGATGAGCGACCACATCTTCTGGATCGAGAAATCGCTCGATCATCGGCTCTAGCACTGACCTGTCTGCCCCTTTGGATAGAGCAAGTAGGGCAATCGCCAGGAAAGCGCTACCTACTGCCTTGAATAGAAAAAACTGCTGGGCTCGCTCCATCGGGCCAGCGCAGAGCTGCTCGATAGCAGGCTGCGCTTTTATCAGCCGAACGATAATCTGGGTCTCAGAACGGCTGTATTTGAGCTGAGTCAATTCTCGGGTCGCGTCTGCAATATCTGAGCTGAGTAGACAGCTCAGCTTGGCTGCTTTGATCCAACTGCGGTAGCAGCCTGAAGGAACTGGCTTTATCCAATTGTGTAGGTGGTGGGCATAGGTCGGCCAGGTGGATTGGAGATGGGTAATCGCATCGTCAATTGCCATTATTTGCTCGACGCTCTTGCCATCGAACCAAGGTAGGCAAAATGACAGCAGCTGGTTGTGCAAAATAGAACCGAGCTGAGCGCTGCCGCTTGAGCTGCTGAGCAGGGCATCTAGCTCGTGGCGAATTCGCTCCATCGATATCTGCTGAAGCTGGGGTGCAAGCTGCCTGATCGCGGATTGGGTGCCATGCTCTAGTACAAAGCTTAGCTGCGCCGCCTGACGATAGGCTCTCATCAGTCGCAATGGGTCATCGGCCAGGTTTTGGTAGCTGACCATGCGGATAGTTTTGCTATCGAGATCCGATTGTCCCTTGAGCGGATCAATCAGGGTTTGGCTGTGTGGGTGGAAGGCGATCGCGTTGATAGTGAAATCACGCCTTTGTAAATCGTCTTCGATGCGATCACCCTGCTGCTGCGCAAAATCGATCGTGACTTGATCGAAGACCACCCGAGCAATCTGCCTCGCTTCGTCTAAAATAACAAACCCAGCTCCATATTCTTCAGCCAGTGCAGAGGCGGTTTCTATAGCCTGCGAAGGCAGCACCAGGTCTAAATCGAGATAGTCGGACCGACGCTGCAAGAGGTGATCGCGAACGCTCCCGCCTACCACATAGGTTCTATCAGGAAGCGAATCAAGCGCAAAAGGCCAGGTTTCAGGAATAAAAGGAGACATGCAAAATGAACGCTAACTGCTTCTAGCTGACTGCTTCTAACTATTTTTCTAGCAAACTCGCTCGGCGATAGGTGCAAAAACTATTGGCATAGGCAGCGTAGAGATAATTATCTGTCGCTGTTAGTGAGGCTAGTGGCTAGTGAGGCTAGCGGTGATCGCAATTCGCTCTGTCACCGATCGCTGTCTCAATCGCTGTCTCGATAGATAAAAATCTAGTAAGTCAGCCTCCAGCGAAATATCTATCGCCTGTGTTCGATAGCCTGATGGTACAGAGAGTTTGGGCAGCTTTTGTATCATTTTTAGAATCTCTTATCGCTGAGCCGCTCTCTAACCGTCGCCTCTAAAAATCTTACGCTACAGTAAAGCAAAGCAGACCAAATAATCAGAAGGGCTGGGCCTATGTGTATTTGCGTTAACTGTCAGTACGTAGATAGCTGCATTACCTATCATGCGGTGGAAACCAATCACCAGCAGCCACACCTGACCGAACTGCCTAGCTTTGAGCCAAACAATCCAACTATCAACGCCAACATCACGCTGCCAAAAGTAGAAGTAAAAGGCGAGCAAATCATGCAGGAAAACGAATTCGGTTTTGAATACGATGTCGTTGGCTGCGGTAGCTTTAGGCAAGATATGGGGAAATGGGCCAGGCTGCGCCCCGGTCAAGCCATCCCAACCTGAGCAGAGTGGCGATCGCGTACGTGGCATGCTGGTGGGATTATGGTCTACTGTCCTAATCCTGTTTGTCCCAAGCCTCAAAATCCTGACGATGCCAACTACTGTCAGACTTGTGGCAGTGGCCTGATATTGAACGAGACTTACCGTCTAGAGTCGCTTTTGGGACAGGGTGGGTTCGGTCGAACTTTTTTGGCTACTCGACTAACCAAAGCTAGCGAGGCAGCTCAGGACAAAAACTCTCTATGTGTAGTCAAACAGATCTACCCAGATCCGATCGGCTTAGAATCGGCTGGCTCAGAATCTGCTGACCTAGAATCGGCCAATCTGCAAACCAATGATTCAAGCTTCGAGGCGGAGGCTGAGCGGTTGCGTCGATTGGGCGAACATCCTCAAATTCCCCGGCTGATAGAGGCAATTGCCTCCAAACAGGGCCAGTTTCTAGTGCAGGAATACGCACAGGGGCAAAACCTACAGCAGCAGGTAGAAGCTGATGGCCCTTGGGCTGAAGAGCGGGTGCGATCGCTTCTAGAATCGCTGGTAAAAGTCCTGCAATACGTCCATAGCTTTCAAATCATTCACCGCGACATCAAACCCGCTAATATCGTCAGTCCCAAGATCGTAAGCGCCAATGTTGTTAACAGTAGTAATAAAGCAACAGAGTTGCCGATGCTGGTCGATTTTGGCGCGGCCAAGTCTGTTCGTCACAGCGTGGCCAAAACCGTCATTGGCAGTGCTGGCTACGCGGCCCCCGAACAATCAATGGGACAGGCGACCTTCGCTAGCGATGTGTATAGTTTGGGCCTGACCTGTCTGTATCTATTAACCGGATTGCATCCTTTTGAGCTGTACTCTGCTATTGAAGATCGGTGGGTGTGGCGCGACTACCTACCAGCGCCGATCAAAGGGCGATTCGCACAAGTTCTAGACCAAATGGTCCAGCGCTCTCTACAACATCGCTACGAGAGTATGGAGCAGGTTGCGCTGGACCTACAATTCTCTCAAAATTTGCTAGTGAAAAGTTCTCAGGAAATCATCACTCGAGCTAAAGAGTCTGTTCCCAGTCTCAAGCAGGTTCTGAATTTGGACAGTAGCACTGCGCTCAAGCGTTTGTGGTCTGCAAGCCAGCGCCGACTTAACAAAACAGCGGCTCCGTCAGCTGTTGCCACTGACGTGCAGTCTTGGCGGCGGCGGTATCGGCTCGCACCTAAGATTGGATTAGTGCGATCGCTCTCCATTAGCCCTTCCGGTCAGCTGTTCGCCAGCGGCGGCGTAGATGGCGCAGTGCGGCTATGGCATCTCGCTAGTGGAGAGCTGATGCATTCGTTTGCGCGTCGTCTGCTAGTAGGCACAGGTCACACAGCGGCAATAACAGCAACGACTTTTCATCCAGACGGTAGAGCACTCTACAGTGCTAGCGAAGACGGCACGATGAGGGAATGGGACAGCACTCGGCGCTGCTTGCTTAACACCATGCCGACCTCCGGCTGGTTGCCGACGGATTTGCTAGTTACTCCTGATGGCACTCAGCTAATTAGTCCAAACAGTGATGGTCAGATTGTAATTTGGGACATCGAAACGCTGCTACCGATTGAGCGGCTAATCCAGCATCAAAAACAAGTGACGGCGGCAGTGATTTCTCCGTCAGGTGACCTGCTAGTGAGCGGCAGCGATGACGGCACCGTAAAACTATGGCAACGTCAGACCGTAGAAGGAAAAGGGCAGTTTCGACTAGCAAAGAGCATAACCATAACGCCACAGCAATCAGGAAAGGTAGGTGCGGCGACAAGGCCATTCCAGCCGAGTATCGCGCTTGCTCTTCAGCAATCTAGTCGGCCATCCAACCAGCTATCTAGCCAGCTATCTGACTATCGGCTAATCGTGGCAACCGCTGCTGAGGTTCTCTGGTACAGCATTAACGAACATCTAGACATTTCTGCGCCCGTTTCGCTCTATCGATCGGCTGACCTGATAAAGGCGATCGCACTCAGTCAAGACGGTTATCTTGCAGTCGGCAGTGAAGATCGGATTTTGACGCTGTGGAACCTAGCCACTGGTGAGTGTGTAGCGAAGCTGGCCCATGACTGGGGAATAGAGGCGATCACCTTCTCGCCGAACAGTCAAACGCTGGTTACAGCCAGTACCGACGAAGTAATTTCTATCTGGCAGCGTAGCAACGCATAGCGATAACTCAGTTGATAACTCAATCATGGAGAGCTTAACGGCCTAGCTTCTGACGAATCCTCTGGGCAAGCAGATCTGCCTCAGGAATTTTTAGCAGAATAGTCAGCAGTGCAAAGGTTCCTAGACCCATTCCCCCTGCTATGCACATCTGAACCAGATTTGCTAGAAAACCGTCTGAACCAACGATACTCGCCAGTCCACCTCTAGTTAGCCAGCAAGAAATCCCGCTGAGGAAACTTGCGGCTGTGATCAGTCCGATACTTTTAGCCCAGTCCGCTATCGGTAAGCCGTCGATTTTACGGGCCAATAGGACAGTCATCGCAACTAGTGAAACAATATTGACGCCAATCGTCGCCACCACCAGTCCCGGCGGACCGATTAGATTAAAAAAGACATAGTCCAAGACTGCATTCGTAACGATGTTTGCCAAGCTGATATTGAATGGCGTCTGCCCATCGCCCAACGCGTAGAACACTCGCACCATCACATCTCTCGCTAGGTAGACAAACATACCTGCGCCGTAAGCGATTAGCATTGCCGTCACTAGCGAAACCGCCTGCTCGTCGAATGCCCCTCGCTCATAAACCACGCTGACAATCGGCTGAGCCAAAGTAACAATCAGAGCACTTAATGGCAGCATCGTCAGCGCTACTAGAATCAGACTCTGCCGAACTCTCTGCTTGAGTTCGGGCCACTGCTCGGGCGTAGTCAGCCGAGAGAAAATTGGCAGGAAAGGAACAAGGACGATATTGGAAATGATGCCCAAGGGAGCTTGGATCAATAGATTAGCGAAGTTCAAAGACGCTAGGGTGCCAGGGACTCTAGCTGCAAAGTACAGGTCGGTATAGACGTTGATTTGCAAGCTACCAGAAGAAAAAGTCGCGGGCGCGAGCACCCTGAGCACATCGCGAACGCCAGGATCTCTGAAACTGAAGCCGGGCTTGGGACGGCCTAATCCAGATTTCCATAGGGCCGGAACCTGGATTAGCCACTGTAAGATAGCGCCGACTAATGAGCCAAAAGCCAGCACCATACCGCCAATCATCAGATTGCTCGGGTCGCTAATATCGCCACCTAGCACCAGCCACAGTATGCCAAGACTCACCATCACCGCTGAGCTAGAAAGTAGCGGACTAATAGACGGCAGCCAATATTGATCGGCGGCGTTGAGGGTGCCAAAGCCAACGCCGATAAATCCGGCGAAGAGCGTAATCGGGGCCATGATACGTAGCTGAGTGACCGCGATCGCCCGACTTTCTAATCCCACCTCTGTCGCACTAAAGCCTTGCCCGATAAAGCCAATAATCGGATCGGCAAACACAATTAGCAGCACGGTCACAGCCGCCAGCACGATCGCGATCATCGTAGTGACCGTTTCGACTAGCGGCGCAATCTCTTCTTTTTTGCGCTTGGCCACGACGCTGACGATAGCGCTGTGAAAAGGCCCGTTAATGCCGCCGAGCAAAATTAGCAGAAATCCAGGAATGACATACGAAATGCCATACGCATCGGTGACTGGCCCCGTTCCGAACGCAGCGGCGATCGCAGTCTCCCTCAGCAGCCCAAACACCTTACTTAACAACGTCGCCGCCGCCACAATCCCGGCAATGCCTGCTAGCGATCGCTTACCCAAAACAGTTCCTCGTGACCGTCACCACTTAATCATCGCAAGAACAGTGCAAAATCAGCGAACTGCCGCTCTCGTCCATCCGCTGACGGCATCTATCGCAATTTCGATAGGGTCGAGGGTAGGTCATCTCAATAGAATTCGGTAAGAAACTCGATAGAAATTATTCGGCCAAAATTACTTAGGATATGAATATCGCTGATCAGCGCATCAATTTTTCTGAAAAGGTGAGCAGTTGGAGTTTTCCCCAGGGCGCGATCGCGCCATACCAATCAGATAACTGCGGCCAGAAGTGAGCAGTCGAAGCGCCAAAACATAGCTTGCTTAGCGTCAAGATAAATTATTCCTTGATTTAAGCACCCAGACTCTAGCAATTCCCACTGCAAATGTGTTAGCCGCAAAGGTGCGGAAAGTGTGGGTTTGAGAGTATGAGTGTAGTCGCAGATGCCGATTTTAGCAACGGCTCAGTTCAGAAAAATCAGCTTTTCAAACGGACTTGGCTAGGTCTAATTTTCTTATCTTTGAAAAGAACTTGCTGACAGTTTTCCACTGAATGCTTAGAAGTTTTCCACAGGTTGGCAAAAGTTTTCCACAGGTTTTTACCCAAAACCAGTAGGTCTAGGCATTTCTTGGGATTGCGTCAATTCGCCGTTTCAAAAATGAGAAATCGAGGCAATTCTGTAAATTCATGTAACCAAAAACCGTTGAAAGTACTGATTTCTCGTTCGTGATGTTTTCCTGTGCAAAGCGATCACCCAATTTTCTATCATTGACAAAGCCTAGGTGGATCCGCAAAATGATTCGACACCCTGCTTGGAAGAGCAGGCGCTATACAGAGGTTCCCCATGCAGCTCAATATCAGCGTCTTAGCAGAGATCCCCGAAGACCTTCACAACGCTCTTAAGGGCTTTCTAGAGACCCATCCGACCTGGGATCAAGACAGAATGTACGCAGCGGCTCTATCGCTGTTCCTTTTGCAAAATGGGCAAAAAGAAGGTGATCGCACCCCGTCACGAATCTACTTGGACACGTTGTTCGATTACGCACGTTAGACTGCACACCAACGCTACGTATCTTTTGTGTGATCGCTCGCGATACTCAGCTTCTAGCCCGCAGCGACTAATGCACAACTAGCAGAAACATACCTACTGTTATAGGTAGATTTTCCCCATATTTTGACAATTTGGGTATAGTAAGTTAAGTCGTATCACGAGCGCTGGACAATTCATGTCTGCAGGTCCTGCTGATCGGGCATCTGTTAATCAGGTGACCCATCGGATAGCGACGCAGGATTCTTTGCTACTCAGAGAAGTATTACAGAGTATTAGTGCGCAGAGCTGCCCGAAAACTTACAACTTTCATATGCATACCCACTGCTCTGATGGGCAGCTAGCGCCCTCGGAGCTGATGGAGCAAGCTGTCAAACTCGGGCTGCGCGGTATTGCTATTACAGACCACCACACAATCAAAGGCTATCGACAGGCCAGGGCGTGGATGGAAGACTGGCGCTGGCACAACCCTTCTACCTGGCGTCGCGGTCACAAGCCTAAAGTAAAAACCCTTCCCAAAGTCTGGACAGGAGTCGAGATTACCTCTCTGTTGGCAAATACAGACGTTCACATTCTCGGCTATGCCTTTAGAGCGACAGACAAAGCTATTCAACCCTACTTGGTAGGGGCCTCACCGAAGGGGCACGAACGTGAGGCTGCAAACGTCATCCAGGCCATTCAGGCTGCAGGGGGAATCGCTATCCTCGCTCATCCGGTGCGCTACCGTACTGACGAAGAGACACTGATTCGGGCTGCTGTCAAACTAGGCATTGACGGCGTTGAAACTTACTACGCCTACGACAACCCCAAAGTTTGGCGACCTAGTCCAGGTAAGACCGAACGAGTCGCAGCCCTTGCGGCAGAGCTAAATTTACTCAGCAGTTGCGGTACCGACACGCATGGCAAGGTTCTGACCAAACGCCTTTAGGGACGTGTGTTTAGATAACATGCCGACTATGTACCAATACGCTGTAAGGGCATAGCGTGCTACGCCCCCTATCCGAGGCTACCCGTCGATATCTTCGGTGGCCTCTGGCAGTTCTTCTACACAGCCGTCGCCCCGATAGAGGACTTCGACAGTGACCTGATACTGCGTTGGCACTTCTGTCTGGTCAAAATCGGTCCGCTCAATTTCATCTATAGCCTGACGATTGAGCACATCGTAGCCAATACTTTTGAGGACTTTGGTCTCTTCTTTGCTGCCATCGGGGTTGACAACGATGCCGATTAAGCCGTCAGTCGGCGGATTGTCTTTGCAAACTTTGAAGTTGGAGTCGATGGTGATTGAGGCTTTTTGACTGTCTATCTCGCTTTTGTTTTCGGCAGTTTTTTCTAGCCATGCCTGCAGGTTGATCTCTGCTTCCGCTTCTGATACGTCAGTCGGGTCGTAGACAAAGCCTGCTAGCAAGCGGCTGGTGTCCCCTTGTGCAGGTGCTGTGTCGATTGGGTTCGGTGGCTGGACGGCAATGTCAGTAGGCTCGGTTTGTGGCTGCGTAGCGGCGTTTTCTATATCGTCAGGCGATCGCGCCTCCTCTGAGGAGCTTTCCTCAGCGCCCTCGCCAGAAGTCCCTTCAGATGACGCAACACCGCCCGAGGACAGATTGTCCTCAGCCGTATTTAAAATATCGCCAATAGAGCGTGGCGACGTTTGCAAGTCTTGCGCAGAGGGCGTCGGTCCAGTTCCTAAAAGGTCAGGCAGAGTAGCCTGATCTAGACTGTCAGCATTCTCCGAGTCGGCTGATGGATTGCTAGGTGTCACATTAGGCAGCGTTGTCGCGGGTGGCGGCAAGACAGAGACACGGGGTCTTTGGACGACCGACGGCGATGGCAAATTTCTAAACGCAGAAGGGTCGAACGTAGTCCTAGGAACCCGAAAAGAAGGTGCAAGCGTTGGTCTGCTTGGTAGCGTGGGAGAGGGTAGCCGCCCGGCAGGCACAGGTCTGCGCTGTATTTGGCGATTGCTGTTAGGCGAAGAAAGATTGAAAGGTAAGCCTAGTCCATCATTGAGTCCAGTCGGACTAGGGGGCAAGACGCGCGGCTGAGCAAACGCAGGCAGGCGACTGCGCTCGGCAGGTGTTAGCTGCACGATTGGGACAATGGTCTCTTCGGCTTCTTCTTGCTGCGCAGCAGCGCTGAGGGCGGCAAAAGAAAAATTGGTACGCGGGCCAAAAGCAAAAAAGACAGCGTGAACGCCCAAAGAGAGCATAACGCCGATAGCCGTAGGACTAACAACTTTGACTGTTTGATAGAGCGGCTGAACAGCAGCTTTTAGTCGAGATGAGAAGGCCATGACTTTTGAGCAATAACGGTTATCTAAATGCGTGGTCTGTCTGCGTGCATGTTTTTGCGCTGCGACTAATCTTTTGTGTGACTAAATCTAGCGTATGCGATCTGCGTCAAAAGCTGAGCGTGGGGGTATGACAATTTTGAAATGCCAGCTGGTTTTGTTGGCTGATTTCAGCAATCATCTTGCACCATCGTTAGTGAAAAATAAGGCAACTCCAAACTTTAGTGGTGCTGCAGTCGGCGTAGATAATCTGGCCAGCTCTAGTCGCATTCTGGGCGACGCAGCTACGCAATAGTAACTGGTGTCCAGCTAGTATTTTCCACACCTGGTTGTAGACGCTACTGACTTTCATCAACACGACAACTTCGGCCAAGTCGAGCGCGGTTTCTAGCTGCTGAGCACCCGGCTTTTTGACTGATGGCAGTGCTAATAGCTGCGATTCCGGTAGGTTCCCTACCGCTAGGACTCTTCAATTAGCTTGTCAAGTCTGGGGGACTGGCCATTTTCAGTTGCTTTAGGGGCTTCTGGTTTGGCTGTTTTTGACTTGGGCGTTCTCGACTTGGATGGCTTTGATTTGGGTGTTTTCGACTTAGATACTTCTGAACCAGGTGCTTCTAGCATCTCGGCATCGGTGCCTCCTGCTTGAGGCGCTTCTGGCTTCGGCTTGATAATTTGGCGTGAGGGTTTACGAGCCCCGGATAGTCGCTTGAGCAGCTGGGGCGTCGGGTCGTGGATCAAGTAGGTGAGCTGGCTACCTACTGGCCACTGAGTCTCACTGAGGGCGACTTCTAGCTTTTCGGCTTGCTCGATCACTAGCGGAATGACATCTCCGTCTTTGATCATTTTGTTGACCTGATCTCTTTGAGGGGCGATCGCATCCTCCGTAAAGTCATAGGTCCCCGTCTGTACGGCATCATCGGTAATGTACGTATTCCACTTCTTTACCGGCAGTCGAGGCGTTTTGATCTCACCTCTATTTTTAGCATCGCTCTCTTCGCCTGCAGTTCGAGGCAGCACCGCGAATACTCTAGGCGGCTGAAATTCTTCTCTTGCTCGCTCAGCAATCACAGAGTTTACTTCTCCATTGCTGGTGACCGCCAAAAAAGTCCCCATAGAGCTCAGTCCTGCTTCTTCTAAAATTTCTTCATTCATAGCCGACCCCACAAAAACCTCGAACCCTTCATCTGCGGCTTTGTCGCAGGCTACCTTATCGGTATCAATGATTACAACCGACTCGCCCCTACCCTTAAACAATCGGCCAATCTTAAGCGCCAATGGATTGCAGCCGACAATCACCACACCCGTCGCGCTGCCGGAGGTCACACCCAGCACCTGGGCCAGACTACGCGCTGTCAGACCCTGGGCAAAGACAGTCATAATAATCGTCAAAAAGACCAACGCCTTGATTGAATCACCGCCGTTGATCCCCCGATCGGTTAGCAAAATTGCAAACAGAGAGGCCACCGAAGCCGACACAATCCCACGTGGTGAGATCCAGCTCATAAACGCCTTCTGCCGCCAGTTAAGGTCGCTGTTGAGCGTACAGGCCCAGATGTTCAAAGGGCGGACTACAAACATTAGTACTAGCACCGTCAGCACGGAGCCTGGGCCTAGCTCAAACACACTAGCGATTGACAAATCCGCTGCCAGCAAAATAAACAGCACTGACACTGAAAAGATTGTCAGTTGTCCTTTGAAACGTCTGAGGAGTCTTTCTTCTGGAATCGAAATTGCTCGGACCACGATACCGGCAGCTACTGCTGCCATCAGTCCCGACTCACCTTGGGCGCTTTGAGCTAGGCCATATAGCCCCCATATCCCAGCTAGCACTACCAGATTCCGCAGTTCCTCTGATAGGAAATCTGCCGTTCGCAAAAATAGCGCTAGCAGTGCGCCACCACCGCCACCAATGATAATCCCAATCCCGAGTCTAGCGAGCAGTCCGCCTATCACAGAGAGCGGATCGGCGTCGCCGTTGAGGATGATATCGAGAACGACCACTGCTAAAATCGCGCCGACCGGGTCGATTAGGACACCTTCACCCTCTAGCAGGGTGGCGACCTTTCGCTCTGCGCCAACCTGCTTTAGCAGCGGCGTGACGACTGTTGGCCCAGTGACGACAACCAGCGAAGCGTATAAAAATGCAATTGACCAGGGAAATTCACCCAGCCAGTGAGCGGCCATTCCGCCCCCAACCAGCGTAATGAACGTCCCGATGGTGATCAGATTTCGCAGACTTCCCGAAACTTTGCCAATCTCTTTGAGCTCTAGATTCAATCCGCCTTCAAACAGAATCAGCGCTACGCATAGAGAGACGATCACTTCTAGTCCCACACCTAGCGTCTGCGGCGCAATCCAACCAAGGCCGTCCGTACCCAAGGCGATCCCGAAAGTCAGCAGCAAGATAATGCTAGGAACTTTTAGATAGGCGGCGACGACCTGAGCAGCGATCCCTGCTAGGACGGTGAGAACAATTTGCAGCGTGATTTCGAAGGGTGCTTCCATTATTGGGGTACCGCGAGATCATCAAGCATAGCGCCTTAGGCGAACCTCTGCGAATCCATCGCTTTAGGGTATGTGCTAAAGCCTGATTTGGCGAATAGTCGTATCAGTTCGCGGTAGATAGACATTGAAGTCTTTATAAAGGAATTTCTGTAACGCTATCAGCGGTGAGCTGACTGGCTGCTTGGAGGAGCTGCCGAGCGGTTTGGGTCTGACCGGGTTGAAGATGAGAAGTGCTTGGGGGTAGGCGATCGCACCTCACCGCAAAAGGGCAGCGATCGCACAGCCCTTTTTCAATATCCACTTTCGGAAAACTTTCGACTCGTCGCATATTGGTCAGCGAATCAGTCAGTGCCAACAGATCCCGGCGAGTGCGATCATGTTCAGCCAAACTATAGCCGAACTGGTAGGAACTGGGTTCTGCGTTGCGCACAAACCAGTAGGTCATGGAGATCTGCTCTGGTGCTAGCGCAGTCGTTTCACACAATACATATTGATACAGCCGCGTCTGCCAGTCAGCCTTCAACTTCGCCTGTGGCGGTGGGCTCTGATGTGTCTTCCAGTCAAATATGTACCCCTTCTCGGCCCCTTTTACCTGCTGCGCAGGCAAGACAACTAGGTCATAAACCACTGTCAGCAGATAATCATTAAAAGCGAGCATACGACGATGTTCGCTCTGGCTAAAAGAATTAGTCGATTCCATCGACTGTAGAGTAGTTGGCAGATGTTCAAATACTTCAGGTGCTGCTTTAGCCAACGCGTCTAGACTCGCTGCCATATTGGCATCCGCGCCAGAGATCGTCTGCACAGGCAGATCCAACGCTCTTTGCTGCATTAACAGATGAAACTGGCTTCCCCACTGAGTCTTGGTATGCTGCTCGTAGGTCGAAGGAGCAGACCTAGCATCGAAAAAGACGTACTGGTATCGTCTGGGACAGGCGTCAAGTAGTGTGAGATGGCTCTGGGAGAGGGACAGCATGGGAAGGCGGAAGGCGGAAGGATGAAGGATGAACGGCGATTGACCAAAAGGTGAGCGAACTGCTTTTGCCCCTGGTTTTTGGTGAACGCCTAGTCTTTGGTTAATACGAACAGGCTTCCTTGATTGCCTCGCCCGATGCGTAGATCTTTGTCTAGATAGGTGACTTCTAGCCAGCCTTGCTGCCGATCTGAGTTGATCGCAAAGTCTATTCCTTTGAAAAAGTCAATTTTTTCGGTGGACTGTAGCTGCTGAATGTATTGCGCCGGGGATTGATAGCCCAGCATGCGCTGCAGGCCAAAAACGGCTCGGTTAAATTTGACGTTGACACGGCGTGAGGACAGCGGCTCGACAGCAGTGGCTACGGGTTCTTTGGCTGGCGCAGAGACCTCTACAGGCGCGGGCGCAAAGTCAGCAACGACTGAAACCAGTCCTTCGCAAAAAGGCAAACTGTTGACTTCTGCGATGTTATAGATGCGTGATACCTCTGGCCGTACGCACTGATAGATATTGCCTAGATCGGCGAAGGGGACTCGATCGATTCCTAGCAACTCTTGACTAGTGGTGTAGAGCAGCCGCCAGTCGCCCGCCAATAGTTCAGGCGCCAAGAGTGGCTCTGGGGTGGGGTTGAGGTCTTCTACGCGAGCGATGATGCTGGCGATCGCCTGGCGATCGCTTTCTGTCGCCAAGATGCCTCGATTGGTATTGGCGATCGCGTTTCTTAGATCAGTTTTGTTTAGCATAGCGCTCAAGAGATAAGGCACTTAAAAGATAGGGATCTAAACGATAAGCGCTTAGGAAGGATTCAGTCCGTCCGTCGAAAGAAATAGACAAAGAAATATAGTTGAGAGATTGACACTATTCACCATTAGATGTAATTAATGCGGTGGTAGAGTAATTAAGTGGATTCTACGCAGCTAGCGATGCTTTGACGATTGCCCTGTTATCTGGCTTTGGCAATTGGTTCTGGTAATTGTAAGAGTGGTCGTTGTTCTGCTATAGATATTTTCTTGATGTACTAATCCGTTTTAGTTAACGCCGCTTAATGAGCAATTACAATCCGTCTGTCCGCCAAATTCCCCGCAAAAACACCGCCGAAGTGATTCCGCTTCAAAGAGATTCTTCCATTCTAAATTGGCTGGAAGGAACGGGTCGTTTGATTCCACGCGAACCTGTTGACAGCATAGGCGACGAGCCTGAGCCTGAAGAGCTAGCAGATCTAATGGGGAATGAGGACAAGGATGACGACGATGATGTCGTTGATGACGATGACGACGACGAAGAAATGTCGTTAGACGATTAGTTTCTGTAGCTCAAAGATTTGAGAACTCAAGTTGAGGGATCTCAAAGAGAATTAGATACCGCTCTGTAATAGTCTGATCTTTTCTTGTAGGGTATCTGGAGCTTGTCTCAACAGATTGGCTTTACCCTATCAGTGTTTGGAAAGGGTTGCGTGCAGCTTTACAGGAGTCTGCGCTGATTTGCTGTAGATCGCAGTGTTTTGATAATGCGGTGATTTGCACAATGTGGTGACTATAATCCGATGAACATTAGGCAACATAATGCGGTAAATATTAGGCGGTAATGCGGCAACGAGTGCTCTCAGCTCGTTTCTAGTCCGTCTATAGAATGCTGAAGTTGGTGACGAGTTTGATAGCCCTAGAAATAGTTCTACAAACCGGCATCAAGTTTCGGTAGAAATTGGGAAAGGTGTGTGGTAAGTGAAGGAATGATGTTGTGGATGCAAGGTTTTCGTCGAAGTCGGTGGGGTTGTCTGGAGTAAAGCTTTCAATTCTGCTAGCAGGGTGTCTTTTAGTTTCATCCGTTGGACTGGACTTATCTGCTGGGCGACTAGCCGGAGCCGATGCCAGTTGGAATATTCAGCTAACTGGCCCTCTAGTTGCGGGCACACTCCTGTCGGCGCTATCTGGTAGTGTCGCTCTGCCCATTTTAAGACAGGTAAAAGCAGGGCAGTTTATTCGAGAAGATGGGCCGAGTGCTCATCTGAAGAAGGCAGGCACTCCGACTATGGGAGGGATCTTCTTTGTTCCTGTGGCTGTCTTGGTGGCGCTGGTGTGGACTGGCTTTTCGCCTTTGGCGGTAGCCGTGAGTCTAGTTACGCTGGCCTACGGTCTGATCGGCTGGATAGACGACTGGCAGGTAATGCGCAAGCGCTCTAATAAGGGAATTTCGCCAAAAGCGAAGCTGATGCTTCAGATTGGGGTTGCGATCGCATTTTGTATCTGGGCCTTCACCACTCAGTCTGCTGACATCACCACTGTCGCGCTGCCCTTTGGCATCACGCTGCCTCTGGGCATTCTCTTTTGGCCCCTAGCTGGCTTTGTTTTGGTCGCCGAGAGCAATGCGACTAACCTCACCGATGGGGTCGATGGCTTGATGGGCGGGGCGGGTGCGATCGCCCTTTTCGGTCTTGGCGCACTCATTGCCCCGACTCACCCTGATCTAATGATCTTTTGCGCAGCGCTCAGCGGCTCGTGCCTAGGATTTCTCGCCCACAACCGCAATCCAGCCAAAGTATTCATGGGTGATACTGGCTCTCTGGCTATAGGCGGCGCGCTTGCAGCCGTCGGCATCCTTAGCCACAGCCTATTTGGTTTACTAATTGTCACCCTGCTATTTTTCGCCGAGACCCTCTCCGTCCTGCTGCAAGTCGGCTACTACAAAGCCACCAAAGGACCCGACGGCAAAGGCAAACGCCTATTCAGGATGGCCCCCCTACACCACCACTTCGAGCTTTCCGGCTGGTCAGAGCTACAGGTAGTCAGCGTCTTCTACATTATTAGCGCCCTGCTAGCAACAGTCGCTATCAGCACCCTCTAGCCTCACCTCAATCTCCTACTCTCCCATTCCTCGTCTTTCTACTCTCCCGTAGGCTCTCAGGCCGAAAACACTGGCCGAAAACACAGGCCGAAAACACAGGCCGAAAACACAAAAAAGGCTCAGCCAATTTAGGTTGAGCCTTTCTTTCTTGGCCTTCGGTTTTCAAACCCTAATCGGCTTTCAAGATGGAGCTGACGGGAGTCGAACCCGTGTCCGCTCTAAGTAATCACGCATCGCTCATTCACAGGTATAGCCCTTCTAATCCTCAAGGCGGGAGTTTTCCATTGTCCCGGAAACAGGATGCTTCGATGAAATTCTTAGCTGGCGCACCCATCGAAGAAAGTTTGCCAGAGCACCCGTTGGGGGTTTAGTCCTTACTGATTAACGGGGTCACAGCTCAGACGCTCGAACCTGTAAGAGGTGTTTAGGCAGCAGCTACAAGAGCGCGCTTACGAGCAAAAGGTACGATGTTGTTTGCATGTATCTTTAAGTTTGAGCCTTTATTTACAAGAGTGGACTCACTCTTGACCTGTATCACGCTGCGACTTTCGTTAAAACGTCGAAACCGTTTCAGCCCCGCGCGGACTATTATTATAGCGCTGGCAATGTATAGCTGCACACAACGCCAGTCCTTTTTATCAATCTCATTACCTTTCGTAAACTGAATCGACCCGATTTTCATCTATAATAATTTCTTAAGTTTGGGAAATAACGCCTGTAGTTATTCCTCTCCGACGGCCCGACTAGCAAGTTCGAAAGACAGGTCAAGCAGCCCCAAAGCGTGGGGTAGAAGGCCATGGCGAAGCTCGGCAGATTTTTGATAATAAGCAAGCAAGGTCAACCCCATGAGTACCACAGAAGAGAACGGTAATAGCAAGAGTGCCTCCGCTAGCAGCCGTACTCGCAAGAAAGCCACTGCTTCAGAAGCTAAGGCTGATACGGACACAGGAAGCAAGGGTGGCTTGGTCAAAGCGTCCCAGAGCGAAACTCGCAGTGAAATAGTAGAACTAGCCGACCACACTCGGGTTGTCGAGTCCGAGAGCCTACCAAACCATCGCCCCATCGCGTTGAGCAATGTAGAGGTCGTTGATTCTCTGTCGTCTGCTGGCATTCGCCCAGTTATGTCAGATTCCTTTGAAATCTCTACGACTGACACTCTGCCCGGTCATCGGCCTGTGGCTGTCAGTACGCTGGTGGTTTCTGATATTGACTCTTTGCCCGGCCATCGACCCATTGCTAGTAATGATATTGACGAAGATCCGGTTACTCTGATGGGCTACCTGGACTAGTTCGTTCAGAAACTCCTATCAGCGAGTAGCTAAAAATCACTCCGAAGAGAGGGCAGAAAGCCCTCTTTTCTAATTCAGGGCTTTACTACGGCGCTACATTACGGCTTCAGTTGGCTGCTTGGCTGCCATTGCTCGGTACAACCCGTACTCGATTCCAGCCGCTACCGCTTGATAAGACGCTTCCAAAATGTTGACCGACACGCCAACCGTAGACCATCTTGCCTCACCGTCACTAGACTCCACTAGTACGCGGACCTTTGCTGCTGTCCCGGCTTCACTATTGAGGATTCGCACCTTGTAGTCAGTGAGATAAAACTGCTTTACCATCGGAAAGAAATCCACAAGGGCTTTGTGCAGGGCTTTATCTAAGGCCGATACAGGTCCCATGCACTCGGCGACTTCTAGCACCCCGTGGCCTTTGACAGCTGCCTTGATCATGGCGCGAGCGCCGATATTACACAGTACGTCTGATTGAATCACGTTGTAGTTGACCTCGAAGCCACGTAGCTGAAACATTGGCTGGTGCAAGCCCAGTTCTGTGAGCATCAGCAGCTCAAAGCTCGCCTCGGCGGCCTCAAACTGATAGCCTTTCCCTTCTAGTTCTTTGACGTGATTAATGATTCGCCGGGTTGCCGGATTGTCTTTTGTTAGTTCAATACCGTAGCTCTTCGCTTTGGCCAGGACAGTGCTTGCGCCCGAAGAACTAGAAACAACGATATGGCGACTGTTCCCAACCGCGTTCGGCTCAACGTGCTCATAGGTTTTAGGGTTGCGTTCTACAGCGCTGATGTGAATGCCGCCCTTGTGGGCGAAGGCCGATCGACCGACGTAAGGGGCATGGTCGTCGGCGGCAAGGTTGACAATCTCGCTAACGAATCGGCTGGTCTCGGTCAGGTTCTTGAGCTGTTGGGCCGGGAGGCAGTCGTAGTTCATTTTGAGCTGGAGATTGGGGATGACGCTGCAAAGATCGGCGTTGCCGCAGCGTTCTCCATAGCCATTAATGGTGCCGTGGACCATTCTGGCGCCTGCTGTGATCGCCTCCAAAGCGCTAGCCACAGCCGTACCACTATCGTTGTGGGTATGAATGCCAATCTGAGGCAGCTCAGCCAAATCTGAGTAATTAGCTTGTAGCCAAGCTTGCACCTCAGTCACGACTGCTTCAATTTGTTTTGGCAGCGTGCCACCATTGGTATCGCACAGTACTAGCCAATCGGCGCCGCCTAGAACCGCAGCATTGAGCGTCTTGAGGGCGTATTGAGGATTTGCCCGGTAGCCATCAAACCAATGCTCCGCATCATAGATAACATGTCTGCCATGCGCTCGCAGGAACTCCACAGAGTCTTGAATCATCGCCAAATTTTCTTCTAGGCTGACCTTGAGCGCATCGGTGACATGCAAGTCCCACGACTTACCAAAAATAGTTAGCCACTGGGTTTCTGCTTCTAGGAGCGCCTGGAGGACTGAACTCTCCAACGCGGCCTGGTGAGGGCGACGAGTAGACCCGAAGGCGACGACCTGAGTATTTTCTACAGGCTCATTTTGTAAGTAGTCAAACAGCTGCGTATCGACGGTGTTCGCCCCCGGCCAGCCGCCCTCGATAAAGGGGATGCCTAGCTGAGCTAGCCGATGAAGAATCTTAATTTTGTCTTCGAGTGTGCAGGAAATTCCGTGGCGCTGGACACCGTCCCTTAGCGTTGTATCGTAGATTAAAACTTTGTGGGAGGTATTCATATGCAACGCTTGCCGCTCAGATAGTATTCAGCCGGGAATCTGTAGGATAAAGGCTGATACAGCTACTTGTACTGTTTTTTGCAAGACTTAAGTGTAAAAAGTACTGTATTTAGATTGGCAGAGGGGTACTCACTTCTAACCAAGGCGCACTCACGTTATCAAGCTGCTCGCATTCAGCTTCTGTTATCTCCCAGCCAAGCGCGCCTGCATTCTGTTCTGCCTGCTTTGCGTTCTTCGCGCCTGGAATCGGTACCACGTTGCCCTTGCAGACCAGCCAGTTTAAGGCGACCTGTACTTGAGTTTTACCGTGTGCTTCGCCGATAGATTGTAGGGCGGCCAGCACGGGTTCTATCTTCTGTAGCCCTTTTTTGTTGAACTTAGGGTCTAGTTTTCTAGCGCCTGCTGGCTGCAAGTCGCTAGCCACCGTATACTTGCCAGTCAGCAGTCCCTGAGCTAAGGGGCTGTAGGCCAAGATTGTCATCTCTAGGTTTTGGGCTGCCTCCTTGACACCGTTCGTTTCGATATTGCGGTGTAGTAGGGAATATTGCACCTGGTTGACCGCCAGAGGAATGCCTCGCTGAGCGAGATAGCTGTGCGCCTCTCGCATCTGCTTGGCGGAATAGTTGCTGACGCCAATCGTTTTAATGCGACCCTGTTCTACTTCGTCTGCTAGGGCGTTCATTAGCGTCTTCTGGCCCATAAAGAAGTCGAAGGGCCAATGCACCTGGTAGAGCGTGACGGATGATTGTTTGAGGCGTTTAAGACTAGCTGTGAGTGCATCCGCAACAGACTGAGCAGAAAACCGCCACGGTAGGGGCATGTATTTAGTCGCAACCAGAGCAGGCGTGTTTTGCTCTACCGAAGTCTCTTGTATGAACTGTCCAATCAGCTCTTCCGATTTGCCTAAGCCGTATATTTCGGCAGTATCGAAGAAGTTGACGCCAGCAGCTAAGGCCGTCTGAAATGCTGCGCGGACCTCGTCTGCACCATAGGCGCTGCCATATTGCCAAAAAAGTGAATCACCCCAAGACCAAGTGCCGAGTCCTAAAGCGGGGACTTCTGGCCCTTTGGGTCCAAGGGTGACAGTTTGTAGCGTATTCAAGCTCGCCATGATGAAAATATAAGAGGTCAGCTTATATAAAATAGCGGCTTCGTATTGCTTTAGTCATCTACAAGAAATAACTTGAGACAAGGAATAAGATACGGTTGGCCAACGCTTAGCCGACAATGGCATCACGAACAAAGATGTAGCTTTGCTCGAAGTTGATATCGTTGACAGACTGCACTAGCTGCTTGGCCTGGTCAGATAGGTCATAATCGCTAGGCACCTGGATGACAGATCCTTCTGCCATGCCCTGACCTAGGCGGTACCAAAGTGCAACCTTTGTAGTGTTGCTTAGGTTGTTGTACGCATTGGTCAGATCGTTGCTTTCGCCAGAGAGAACATCGCGCATAAACTGAAGCTGTTCTTCTTCAGACTTTCCTTTAATCTGGTTATATAGGTCGGAAGAGCTATCTGACTCTTTGTTATCGTCTGGATTTTCGAGTCTCTCTTCGCCTATGCCGTCGTAGACATACCAAAGCGTAGCTAGCTTTTCGTCGGCGCTTAGTGCGTCAAACTGTTGTTTATATTCTTCTTGTGCAGTGGGATTACCGGTAGCAGCAACCATATGATTATCTCCTTGAAGATGGGTTTTCACCTGAGCTAAATCGCACGGTTTCCCCAAACGCTTCCTGTCATCAGAATAGATCCGATCAGTCTGCTTGAAAAAACAACTGGATATTGCTCACTTGCTCCTTAATGTAGTGAATTACACCATCTGAATCGACCTTCGGAAGTTAGAACAAAGCTGCCGATAATCTCTTACATCTGAAGTAGTCGAACTGTGTCTTTAGGGTTGAACTAATACGGCCTGGCAGTCCCCTATGACTTCAGCTTCAATAGTTCGTTTAGTTTTGCCAACAGTTTGACCTTGACAACAAGAATCGCTTGGGACTGGTTAAGCGTGAACTTCCAGGCGACATTGACTGTAAACAGAGAAGTTTTGACTTTTCCTCTAACCAGATAATGTCGCTGTGATGTTGCGTGATCGGATTCGAGCTCGGATAGATCAGGCACTTCGGACTTTATGGGTACGAAGCTCATTCCAGTGGCTTCGGCGGTGAGGTATTGGGCGATCGCATCTCTCCCTACAATCGGCTGCTCAAACGGTGGCACTAGCTGTCCGTCTTCTGCAAACAAAGCTGCCGTCTGCTCAAACTCACCCGCATTCGCAGTTTTAAAGTAGCGCTGAATCGAACCTGGCAAGGGTATTCCTTCGATCTCTATACGGTCGCTCGCTGAAGCAGACGAGGGAGCCATGATTTTATACCTGATAGTTTTTGTGCTGACGGATACGATCACGTACCACTTCTCATAGAATGGCACAACCGACCAAGTGCTCCTCTACCGTAGGTCAGATACCACAGGTCGAAATACTGGCTATCGATCTGGTCTATGAACAACCATGACAGAACAGGTGGCATGATGCACGACGTAGTTACTGACGCTGCCTAATAACATCTCGCGTAGTCCCTTTTTTCCATGACTGCCTACAGTAATCAGATCGGCCTGCCAATCACTGCCTAGCTGACAAATGACTGGTCCCGCATTTCCTACTTGCTGGGCCGATTCGGTGGCTATCCCAGCTTCTCTAGCTTTGTTAACAAACTCGCCTAGCAATTGCGAGCTTTTGGTCTCTAGCTCTTGATATTGCGCTTTATACGTGCTCCAGTCCGCATCAGAATAGGGCGGAAATAGTACGCTATCATCTTTCTCAAAAGCTATGACGTTGACCAGCTTTAGCGTCGATTGAGTGGCTAGCGCTAAGTCCAGCGTCTGTTCAAACACTTCTTGACAGGTATCGCGGTAGTCCAGTCCGGTTAGAATTCTTTTTATCATTTTGAAGAGTCCTCAGTGATGCGGGTCGACTCGGTTAACTAGAATGGCAAATGGCAACATCGGAATCATTGGCAGTAGGCAGATTAGCCATTGGTTCCACGATAAAGGTGCAGTTTCAAACAGTGTGTTTAGCAGAGGCCACTGACTAAAGATGATTTGTAGGGCGATCGCACCGCCAATCCCATAAAGTAAAAAAGGCGCATTCGTGATAGACGCTGACTGACTGCGCAGCCGACCAATCAGCCCCTTTCCTAATTGGCTAATGCTCAGCAAATAGACAATTCGCGCAGCGACTAACGCCTGAATTGCCATCGTGCGAGCTAATACAACGCTGTTGAAGGTAGCTTCTGCCCACTCGAACATGCCGAAAATTAGAATCCAGTTAAACAAGGAAACTAATAGAATTCGCTTAAGCAGCTTCCCTGTGATTAGCGGCTCTCGAGGATCTCTAGGTGGCTGCTGCATCGCACCGTTTGATTTAGGCTCAAACGCCAGCGGCACGGTCATAGTCAAAGAGTTGATCATATTTAGCCAGAGTACTTGCAAAGATAAAATAGGCAGGTCTCTAGCCAACAGAACGCTAATGAGGATGGTCATCGACTCCCCGCCGTTGACAGGTAATAGAAACGCGATCGCCTTACGCAAGTTCTGATAGACGGTGCGCCCTTCTTCCACCGCTGCTTCGATAGAGACAAAATTATCGTCCGTCAACAGCATATCGGCAGCCTCTCTGGCGACTTCGGTCCCTCCTTTTCCCATTGCAATGCCAATATCTGCTTGCTTGAGCGCCGGCGCATCGTTCACCCCGTCACCTGTCATGGCAACAATCTCGCCTTGCGACTGCAGCGCTTCTACTAGCCGCAGCTTTTGCGCCGGAGCGACTCTGGCAAAAACATCGCCTGCTGCTACCGTGCCCGATAGCTCGTCGTCTGACATCGCCGCTAGATCGCGGCCTTCAAAGGCTAGAACTTCCTCGGTTTGTTGGATGTTCATTCGCTGTGCGATCGCCTTGGCCGTTGAGATGTGATCGCCAGTAATCATTTTGATGCGAATACCCGCATTGCGACAAGCTTGAATGGCTGCGATCGCCTCGGGCCTAGGCGGGTCAATCATCCCTTGCAACCCTAGAAACACTAACCCGGATTCAATATCTTCGTGCTCAAACGTATGAACATGATCGCCAACTCTTTTGTAAGCGAAGGCCAACACTCTTAGCGCTTGCGCCGTCATCGCCTCAACCGCTTGTTCAACCGACTCTTTGTTTAGCGGGGTGACTTTACCTTGAGAATTGATCGTCTGAGCGCAGCGGCTCATGATAGCCTCTACCGAGCCTTTGATGTAAATAATCCGCGTCCCTGCATCGTGCAAAGTCGCCATGTACTGATATTGAGATTCAAACGGAATAGAATCTAAGCGCGGCTTTTGAGCGGTGAGGATAGTCTGCGTAAGATCTGCTTTAGCCGCTGATGCGAGCAAAGCCCCTTCAGTCGGATCGCCTACTACAGACCAGTGCTCTCCATCATGCTCTAGCTGCGCATCATTGCAAAGTACGCCTGCTGTTAGACATTCTTTTAGTCCTTCAGGTAGCAAATCTTCTGACGAACGCTTTTGTGGGTCATCTGGCACAATCTGTCCACTCGGTTCGTAGCCACCGCCGCTCACCCGGTAGTGATGTGCTCCTGCATAGATTGCCTGCACGGTCATCTGATTTTCGGTCAGCGTTCCGGTCTTATCAGAGCAGATTACGGTTGCACTTCCGAGCGCTTCAACCGCAGGCAGCTTGCGGACAATCGCGTTGCGCTGTGCCATTCGGTTGACCCCAATTGCCAGCGTAATCGTCACGACCGCAGGTAGCCCCTCTGGAATAGCGCTGACTGCCAAGGCTACGACCGCTTCAAACATGTAGGCCCAAGTCTCACCTTTTCCTAACCCGATCACAAAGGTCAGCGTCGCCAGCGTCAAAATGGCGTAGAGCAATAGACGGCTAAACTTGGCAAACTTACGAATGAGCGGCGTACTTAAACTGACGCTGCGTTCCATCGATTGAGAGATTTGGCCTACTTCCGTGGCCTCTGCCGTGGCGACGACTACGCCTCTCCCTTGTCCAAAGGTGACGAAGCTGCCCGCATAGGCCATGTTTAGCCGCTCTGCCAAGGGGGTTTCGGCAGGGACGGGATGAGTCTCTTTTTCTATCGGAAGAGATTCTCCTGTCAGCGCAGACTCGTCTATCTGTAAGTTGCGCACCTTGAAGAGTCTGACATCGGCGGGTACCTTATCGCCTGAGGCGAGTAGCACTACATCGCCGGGAACTAGGTCTCTTGAGGGGACTTGTAGCGTCTGCCTGTCGCGCAATACAGTGGCTTCGGTTGTAACGGCTTTGGCTAGTGAGGCGATCGCATCCTCTGCTTTGGCCTCTTGAACGTAGCCGATAATGGCATTGATCACCGTTACCCCCCAGATAACAGCTGCATTCGTCCAAGAGCCTAAAAACGCTTTGACAGCTCCTGCAACCAACAGAATATAGAGCAGCGGTTGATTGAACTGTAATAGAAATTTGAGCCAAGCAGGCTTTCCAGGATGAACTGGAAGTTCGTTCTGGCCATGGGTTTCATAGCGCTTTGCAACATCTTCCGCGCTAAGACCCGTTTCTAAATTACTTCCTAGAGATTCTATTACTTTAGGAACAGCAGTCTGATGAAATGGTAAGAGCGGCAAACGTTGTTTCTTTTCACCTTTGAGCATGACAAAAAATCTCTCGCTTGCACATAGAAAAATGTTAGCGAAAGGAAAAGACGCGCACGTATACTTTTATATCCTCTATCGACCGTGATCTATACGTTCCATAGACTGTGGCGTTCCTAGCAGATAGAACGTAAGACGGTGTAGTTGACTCTTCTGGTGGAATTGAACCTTAGAAATTTATTCAGGCAGCCAACGAGCTACGGAACAAAGAGACGGACAGCCTCAACGACCAGAATAGCGGCCCACACCACAATGCTTATACCAACCGCAGCCGCAGCAATATCTTTTGTAATTCGGATGCGCTCGTTCCGCTGGGGTTCTACAAAGTCACATAGGACCTCGATAGCACTATTAAACAATTCGGCTATCAAAACTAACCCCATCGCCAGCAGTATCAAGCTAACATCCACCCACTGTCTGAGTAAGAAAGCGCCAAATAGAATAGGTGCTGATAGAACTACCTTGTACGCAACGCTAAAGTCAGTGATAACTGCAATGTGAAGCCCAGAAAGAATCACGTTAAACTTGCGAAGCGGACGGTAGCCAGGAGTGCGAAACTGATTGGGCATAAGTCAATCATCCTGTTTCAAGATCAGACTGCTCAAGCTTGTAGCAGCTTAATCACTATAGCGATGGCCTCACCTGTTGGTACGTGAGGAGCAAACATTACTTCTAGCGTTGTCTATTGAGCGTGATAGGAAGGGGTAGATAGGTTCGCTGAGGAGCATCAGTATGCCTCTTAGTACGACAGTTTTGGTGCATGAGCTGCCGTTGAAGGATATACCGCCTCAGTTGTCCCGAATGCTGAGGCAACTCGACAGATGCTATGGAGGGTAAGCTGTGTCTTAGCTCTCAGAGTCAAGACGTTTCTTGTTCTGCTATCAAAAAGTCAACAAACTGCCTGGCTGTGCGTCCCGATCGGCCATTGTTTCTAGTGGCCCACTGCCGAGCCCGCCAGTCTAGATTGTCTGGATCTATTTTGAGGCCCGCTTGTGCGGCAAGTTCGCGGACAATAGTGAGATACGTCGGCTGGTCGGCGGGTGAGAAAGTGAGGGTGAGGCCAAAGCGATCGCTAAATGAAAGCTTTTCTTGCACAGTGTCCCATGCCTGAATCTCATCGGCATCCTTCGGTCTGGGCCGTTCGTCAAAGAACTCACGAATTAGATGACGACGGTTTGAGGTCGCATACACCACGACATTCTGAGGGCGAGCCGTAACGCCTCCTTCTAGTACGACCTTCAGCGCTTTGAAATCTTCGTCATCATCTTCAAAGGACAAATCGTCCACAAAGATGATGAACTTTTGCGGGGTGTGGCTGAGTGGTTCTAGAATCTGCGGCAGATTCGGCAGGTTGGCTTTGGGCACTTCGATCAGGCGCAGGCCGCGATCGCAATATTCATTCAACAGCGCCTTTACCAGAGAAGACTTGCCAGCACCACGGCTACCATAGAGCAGCACATTTTGAGCAGCGTGTCCCCGTAGCAGGGATTCTGTATTTTGAATTAGCTGCTGTTTGGGATGGTCGTAGCTAACCAGTTGAGATAGCCGGATAGGATCTGGCGTGGAGATGCCGACGAGCTGACCCTTGCTAGCCTTTGCCTGCCACCGGAAGGCAGTGAACTGACCAAATAGACCGACTCCCTGGCGACGGTAGTAAGTGGTTAACTCTAGAACAGCATTCGTCCAGTCTGACTCGTAGGGAAAATTGACTGGAAGCTTTGGCTCATCTAGGCACTGAGCAGCAGGCGGCGGGGTCACGCCACAAATAGCCCCAATCCATTGACTGATTTGCTCTGTAGACAGGCTGTAGAAGCTTTGGAGGATGGCCAAATCATGGTGGACGGCGGCGAGGATACTAGGATCGAAGTGATTGGCCAGATTGCTGGCGGTTAAACTTTCAACTGTTGGGGTGAGGCGTTGAGCCTGTTGAGAAAATGGATTGTCGGCAATTAGAATCTGTTGAATAAGGTGTTGCTGCCAGCTTCGGTTTTGGGCGGCGAGGGTAAAGAACCACTGGCCGTAAGCCCGACGACAACCCGCAATATGCAGGGCACTGATAGGCGACGCTGTTCTATCTGCCTGGTCTGGTGTGATTGCCAGCAACGCTTCCAAAAGTTCAACAAAGGCCTGGCCGATATCGCTTTCTAGGACTGACTGGTACAGCAGCAGTGAGGCGGATTGCTGGTAGCTGTTCTGAACTTTGGCAATATCTGCGGCGATATCTGCTGGGGATGATTTGGCGATCGCATCCGAGCCCATAGCCCACCTGCTCAGCTAATTGATAGCCTCTATCCTATGGCAACAGCCGCCGCAAAGTACAGTTCCATCCTATTTCAATCTCGCCATATAATTCCTAGGCATAGCTGCATTAACCTCAAAAGCGCATGATCAACCTTACCTTTGCTCCTCTATTTACTTTGATTTACGGCGTTCTAGCGATTGTAGGCGGCGTGATTGGCTATAAGCAAGCGGGCAGTCAAGTCTCACTTATCTCCGGTTTTATTAGTGGATTTCTGTTGTTGATTGCGGCGTACATGCTCTATGGCAGAAGTCCCGCAGGTCCGCTGCTAGCTGGGGTTGTCAGCCTGGTATTGGTGATTGTTTTTGTCGTTCGACTGATCAAAACGCGCAAGTTCATGCCTGCTGGGCTGATGATCATCATGGGTGTGATTAATCTAGCTTCGCTCTCGACGCTATTCACTTCGGTTTAGCGATCGCACTCAATCATGCCTGGCAGTTCAGCCTTGTGAGGGTGTAGAACAAAGGACCACTTTGTCATGATAGAGCAAAGTTTTTCCCCATCCGTTTGCGAGATATGCCCTCAGATTTCAGCGCTTTCACCACCCATGCCTCTGTTCAAGATCTCGCTGTCAACCAGAAAGCATATCCGAAAGCTGCTGTTCAGCAAGAGAGAACTACCCAAACAGCTAAGCAGAGAGCTAAACCGTCAGTCAATAGGCACTCGAACAAGGCGCGACTGTGGAAACCTAGACAGGTATTGTTCACCCCTGCTGCTCTAGAAGAAGACTGGGGGCAGCAGATATATCAAAGAGTCAGCGATTTGGGATTGCCGATTACAGAGCTAAAAAGTAATCGAGTGACGGGGCTGCGTGGCAAAGACGAACGCGAAACCTACGCCAAGGCCAAGCAAACCATGGCAGTAGTCACCGCGCCGCCAGGACAGTTTAAATTGCAGCCGATTCCGCCGTCCGCTGACTGGCAGTTTCACCTGGCAGAAGGCTGTCCGGCCCATTGCCAATATTGTTACTTGGCCAGCAGCCTTTCAGGGCCGCCTGCGATTCGAGTCTACGCAAACCTTCCGGCAATCTTGGAGAACACCGATCATTTTGTGAAAGCAGATAGCGCCTCTACCAGCTTTGAGGTGAGTTGCTACACCGATCCGCTTAGCCTGGAGCATTTAACTGGTAGCCTGGGCGAATGTATCCGTTATTTTGGAACGCAGCCGAACAAGCAGCTGCGCTGGGTCTCGAAATTTGACAATGTCGGTCCGCTCCTAGATATCGAACACAACGGACAGACGCGGTGCCGAGTGAGTGTCAATGCCGATCCGGTTTCTAAGGGATTTGAAGGCGGGACTGCTGGGGTGCGCGATCGCATTCAAGCACTCAGGACCCTGGCACTACCTACAGACCAAGGTGGCGGCGCGTACCCAATTGGCTTTGTCATGGCGCCGATCATGGCATTTGAAGGGTGGAGAGACAGCTACGCCCAGCTATTCGAAGAGATTGCCACCGCTCTTGACTTTGAGTGTGATCTGACCTTTGAGTTAATCACCCATCGATTCACCACCAAGTCAAAGCAGGTGCTCAATGAGTGGTATCCCAACAGCGAGCTAGACATGCAGATGGACTCGCGAACCACCAAACGCAATAAGTTTGGCGGGATCAAGTATGTCTACGACAAAGAGACGACTCAGGCACTCCGTAGCTTTTTTGAAGGCAAAATAGAACAGTTATTCCCAAGCGCGCAGTTACTGTATTGGACATAGGTACCAGTCCTAGGACAGCAGCTTCAGCCTGGTCCTTTTTGTAGGGGCACGCTACGGCACGGTTTAGTGTATGTCGGTTACTAGCGTAATTTGCCGAACCCACCTCCCCCTGCGGGGACTCCTCCTAAGGAGGAGAGTTTTCCCGACAGTTTGATCAAGGGGATCGGTCATCTAATCTTCATCTCCTGAAGTAGCTCCCCTTCATTGGAGGGGTGGCGCGCAGCGACGGGGTGGGCCCGCAACCCATGCCAAATAAGTGCCACAGCATGCTAGGTACGTACGTAAATGTGCGCTATTTACCAGAAGCATACTGAAATATTTTGGTATTTACTCTCACCATTTTCTTCTAAACGCATCAAACTTTTTGTTGTCTCTATACATTTGTAAGCTGCTGGGAGAAAAAGTTTCGGTTTTTGCGGAATCTACTAATTCTTATCTGTTTTTCTTAAAAAGACCTATCCTACGGATGACTACAAAGGATTCCGTTGCTAGTTTGTGAGGGAAGACGTCAGTAAGATTACCGCCATCTTATCTTTTATAGATACGTATATCCTCTGGAGCTAACCCAGCGAGAATAGCATCTTTGACACCTAAGTCGATCGTATAAAAATTGACCTAATAGTCAGTAATTATAACTAGGTGATTCTGCTAGGACTACACATCTACCGGGAAATTGACCATGCTATCCCCTTTGCTACAAGACCACAAGAGCAAGAGAGCTTGCCCCGTGTGTAAGGCTCACAAGTTGTTTACCAACGATGATGAAAAAGCTGCGGAGAAGATGACTATTCATTACCACTGCTTGAACTGTAATAGTCAGTTCTTTGAACATCCTCAGCAGAAAGAGGTTAGGGATCGTGAAGAGAAAAAGGCTGACAGGAGCAACAATGATCCCTCGCTTAGCTGGGGGATCATGATGGTGGCAATGCTTGCATCGACTATTCTGCTGATCAATTTGATTAGACAGAGCGAGGAGCGCCAAGACTCATTCCAGTCTGTTAGTCAGCTTTCACTACGTGCCTAGTCATTCGTAAGGGTAGTCGCTCTTTGATCTGAGCGAACCCAATACCATGGCCAGCTAAAGTCAATTGGAGGTTGCTTCCTCAGAAGCAGCCTCAACTTCACTTGACGCTTCATTTTCACTCAGCGCCTCAACTTCATTTGACGTTTCATTTTCGCTTGACCACTCACTAAATTCTTCTTGACTCGCCATCAACCATTCAATGGTCGGACGCTTGATCGCGTTCATAATTCCACCTGCAATCAGGTGAATCTCAATCTCTTCTAGCTGGTCTGCTTTTGATTCGGATAGATCTGCTGCGGCATCATCACCGTCGGTGTCTACATCCTCTGTAGAATTGTCCGTGGTCAGATTCTTGGCCTGCACGTATCGCTGATCGCCACCAAAATCAGCGCTGCCTATTAGCAGTTGATAGCTGCTATTTTCTGCTTCTAGAGTAATGATAGCTTCTGGGTCGTCTAGGCCAAAGTCTGCTAGGCTACCGCTATCTACGTCGATTACGCGATTAGAGGCGCGAGTAAGCTGACTGAGCAGAAAGGCGATCGCGCTCTCTTCTGCTACCTGTGCTTCTGGCGCACTCATCTGCCAAGCGCCCGATTCATCTTTGAAAAAAGCCAGATTGTCCCCTTCAGCACGATCTAGTTCAAACCGTATCACCGCACTTTCTTCGAACGGTACCAGTGGCTTGCCCTGCGCATCGCTCGTCTTTGAGCTATTCGAAACGCTACCTCTATTTTCAAACAACAAGACCCCGCCGCCTAGCGCGATCGCACTCACTAACAACAACAGCGTCCCACGATTCAACATAACCCTCTCCTCTAGATCCCTTCCCTATTCTCCCGGTGGCCGAGCGCAGCCCCTCTCCCGGTGCCGAGGTCACCGACGCCCCAACCACAGCGCTCCTGCCCCTACCAGTCCAGCCAGCGGCAGCACAATTAGCGCCAGTACCGTCAGCACGATTTGCTGCTGCACCGTCATATTCAATCGTCTGTCTGTCACCTCTTTTGGCCGAATCTCCAACGTCGGGCTCTCCACCTTACTCAGCCAGCTGACCGCATTTAAAAACACATCACCATTTAGCTGCTGATTAAACAAACCATCTGTCGCAAAGCTAGAATTACCAATTACCACCATCCGCGCATCATCAGGGCCTGTCAGTGCCACGCCTAACGCAAACGGACCTGCTGGTGGCTGATTAGGATCTACCGTTA
>JBCCOH010000018.1:0-55747 GCA_039111275.1 Cyanobacteria bacterium P01_D01_bin.1
AGTCATCGCCTTGACCATCACCGACTTCGATATGTTTCCTCACAGCGAGCAAGTCATCTCTCGCTACCAGCTCAAAGAGAAGCACAAACTCACCGACTACAGTGACGACATCGAACTAGTCTTTGCTGAACTGCCAAAGTTCGACAAGGACATTGATGAGCTAGACACACTCAGCGATAAGTGGCTGTACTTCCTCAAAGAAGCCAATCACCTAGAGTCTGTGCCTACGACTCTAGAGCAAGAGCCCGCTATTCAAGAGGCATTTGAAGTCGCGCAGCAAAGCCGCCTGACCCTAGCAGAAGCCGAAGTTTTGGAAAAGCAGGCGATATTCATCGCTGATAGCCGCAACGCAGTGCGACTAGGCGTAGCGCAGGGCATGGCCAGAGGGCTAGCTAGAGGCATTGAGCAGGGCATTGAGCAAGGCATTGAGCAGGGTATGGAACTAGGCAAACGCGCTGAGAAAGTAGCAACGGCCCGTGCGCTATTAGGCAAGCTACCAGTTTCAGAAATTAGCGAGATTACTCAGCTCAGCACGACCGAAGTTGAAGAACTAAATAAAAGCACAAATGATGAGTGATATGGGGCTTTGCCCTTCTCATTCATCCTTCCGACTTCCCCCGCTCCCGCCCTTTCCTCTAAAATGGATATAGCCCCCTGTATAGTCCCAGTCCATGCCCGAACAGATCGATCTTTTCAGCGCTAGCGGTGTTGAAGCGACTCCCCCACCCAAAGATTTCGACCCTGACAAGATTCCTACCAGTGCGAGTGTGCCTATCCCTCCCGGGACATACGATTCGCTTGCGCCGCTAGCCGTCCACTGCAAAAGCTGTCAGCGCTGCGAGTTGGCCGAGACTCGTACTAATGTGGTCGTGAGCCGGGGCAATCCCAAAGCACCGATTATGGTGATTGGTGAGGGACCAGGGCAGCAAGAGGACGAGCAAGGACTACCCTTTGTCGGCCGATCGGGGCAGCTGCTGGAGAAAATTTTGGGCTCTGTTCGGTTAGATACGCAGAAAGATGTCTACATCTGCAATATTGTGAAATGCCGTCCACCGGGTAATCGCAATCCGTTAGCTGGCGAAGTCAATGCCTGTCGGCCTTATATCCTGGAGCAGATTCGCCTAGTTGACCCAAAGATTATTCTGCTGACAGGGGCGACAGCGGTGAAGGGTATTATTCCTAGTGAAAAGCGCGGCATTACCAAGATTCGCGGGAGCTGGATTGAATGGGAAGGTCGCCATTGCATGCCAATTTTGCATCCTGCCTACCTATTACGTAATCCTTCGCGCGATCCCGGTAAACCAAAATGGCTGATGTGGCAAGATATTCAATCCGTACGCACCAAACTAGATGAGATTCGAGCGGTAACCAAGTCCAACATGCATTAGAAGACAAAGCTCCCAGCGTCAATCTTGGCAGGCGCTGCATTGTCGATAGTGACAACTGTCTTGAAGACAGACTGAGTAGATGTCGTTCGACTCAGATCTAAAACAGATACGTTGGTTCCTCCTGAGCTAGACTGGCCAAGCTGAATGTAGTCATCGAATGGAGTAGCGCTATCGTACTGCTCACTTACAAAGATGGCCGATAGATCGATCAAATCAGCACCAACTTTGAAGTCTAAAATCCTATCTTGACCTTCGTATAGACCACCAAAGACGAACATGTCCCGGCCCCTACCGCCGCTGAGCAGGTCTCGACCTCTGCCGCCACCTAGCACGTCATCGCTGTTGCCGCCATAGATCTCATCTTGACCGCTACCACCGAAGAGCTGATCTTTGCCTTTTCCGCCTTTGATGATGTCGTTACCGCTCTTGCCGTCAACGATGTCATTGCCTAGAAAGGTGCGAATCATATCGTTGCCCTGGGTACCAGAGAGGGTGTCTCTACCCCTTGAACCCTCGATCCAGTCGGCTGGCGGTTCGACTGGTGGTTCGACTGGCGGTTTGGCTGGTGGTTTGGCTGGCAGCTCAGTTGGCGGTTCGATTTCTCCTTTGGGTACGATCGCCACTCTTCCGTTGTCTGCAATCACGCTGTTGTTTGCTGCTACAGTCGTATTGGAATATCCATCTACGAAAATTCCCACACCGCTGTTGCCCACAATAAAGCTATCGCTGATATCTACATTGTTGTAATCGAATGTATCTATCAAAAAAGAGATGCCGTTACCTAGGTTGTTGGCAATGCTACTTTCATCTATATCAACTACGCCGTTTGTGAGGATGCCATCGGCACCGTTGCTCTCAATAGCGCTATTGGTTATATTCAAAGCAACGCTGCCAACACTGACAATGCCTTCACCGAGATTGCCTGTAATGCTGCTGTTCTGAATCAGCGCCGTATCGCTATGTCTGATTCCTTCTCTAGCGTTACTTTCTACTTGACTGTCTACGACGCTTAGTCCACCGCCTTTGCTGACGATACCGCTGCCGCCACTGCTACTGACGCCGCTGCGTGTCAAAACAAGGTTACCATCGTGCTCGATGCTGGTGCCTGCGTTTTTAATCAGCTGAGAGTCTACTATCCTTAGCTCACCCTGGGTTGAGATGCCAAAACCTGCGCTGTTGAAGATAGCGCTTCTTCTGATAGTGATTGCGGTGGCTATGTTAGGAGAGGTGGCGATCGCACCGCTATTTCCTAGCAGTACACCATCTGTAAAGGTCAAATTCTCGCCGACACTAAGGATGCCACCCGCCGCCTGAGTGCCAGATTGGCCATCAGACTGGCTATCAGATTGGCCGTTAGCTATTGTCAGCCCGGAGATCGCTACGTTAATCGCCTTGCTCGCGTCGCCGTCATCTAGCAAAAATACGCCAGAGCGTTGATTACCGCTGACGGTAAGCTCGTCAGCGCCTAATCCTATGATTTTCACACCTTTGTCAACTACTAGCTCGCCCAGTGTCAGTCCAATAACGCCATCCCCGAACCCGACATTATCTCGTGCTAGTTTTCTGTCGAAGCGAATAGTGCCGCCTGCTTGTACCGCTGTGATCGCCTCTCTTAGAGAAACGTTGCCCTTAACGAGGCTGCCGTCATTTTCATCTGCTAGCGTATCAACCGTGACAGTTGTAAGGTTTAAAGCTTCTATAATCTCCATATGGGTCGTCATCTAAAAGGGCAAGCATAAAAAAGGTAGACCTAGAAAGAGCACACACTAGAAATTGAGACCCTGTACAGAGCGACTAGGTTCCGTATATTTCGTGATTGCGATCACAGTTTGTGCAGGCAGAATTTGTCAACTTGCTGCGATTGCACCAGCTCTACAGTCTCTCAGCCATAGCTGAATGGCCTGTCCAACGCTGCCCTCGCTGCTTTCTCTAGGTGGCGTCTGTACCTGAATGATTGGCAAACTGTCTACTGCTGAAAACATAAACGCCAGTCGCCAGCCGTCTGCGGTCTGCGTTAGAAATACCCAGTGATACTCTTGGCTTTCGCTGACTTGTGGCCCGTCGTACTGCCTAGATAGTGTCGTAAAAAATATCTGAGTGACGTCTGCGCCAGTCTGGGGAGAGCTACTAAAAGCGTATTCATTGAGATCTAGTGGCTCTAGATTTAGCTTGCCAGCGAATAGCACCCGTGACGGGCGGTAGGGTTGTCTGACAATTTCGTCGCTCTCTAGCGATCGCAGCACATCAGCATCCGTCCAGGGCAATACGGCCACCGCCCGCTGCAATACTCGATTGGTATAACCAGGAATATCTCGAATTAACAGCTCTGCTAAGGGCTCTATCTCGGTCGGACACTGAATAGCCTGTCTAATCGGTTCGTAGACGGGGATCTCTTCTTCAATGGCCTCTTCGATACTCTCTTCGATAATTTCAATATTTTCTTCAATTGTCTCTATGTTTTCAAAGATCTCTTGGCTTTCATCAATACTTTCTTCAGTCGCTTCGAGATCTTCGATAAAGTCTTCTAGCTCATCTCTATCTGTTTGTTTTCTATTGATCTGTTTCCTGTCGGTTTGTTTTAGTTGGGATTGGTCTTTTGGGCTAACCGAGCCTTCTAGCAAGGACAGTGCTACAGCTTTCTCAATTACTGAACCGAAAAGGATAAAAGCAATCAATCCTCCGACTGCAAGGTACAGCTTTCTATTCACGCCGCTATCTCCTCACAGATCCGTCTAACTGCCGCCGCTGGATCTGTAGTCTGCGTAATCGGCCTACCGATTACCAGATAGTCTGCTCCAGCCTTCAAGGCCTCGGCGGGTGTCATTGCTCGCTGCTGGTCGCCTTTTTGTGCCCAGATCGGCCGAACGCCAGGGCATACCAGCCGAAAGTCCTCTCCGCACAGCTGACGCAAAGCAGTCGCCTCGTGAGGAGAACAGACCGCGCCTGCTAGTCCGCTGGCTTTGGCAAGCTGTGCCATCTGCGCCGCATAGTCTTCTACAGATAGCGCAATTTTGAGATCGGCCAAAAGTCTCTCTTTCTCGATGCTGGTGAGTAGCGTCACTGCAATTACGCTGGGGGGTCGATTCTCAGATTGCTGCGCACCTTCTACAGCCGCTTGCTGAGCGGCTACGAGCGCCTTTTGACCTGCGGCAGCATGCACTGTCAGCAAATCTACGCCATAACGACCAGCTGTCCGACAGGCACCTGCCATCGTATTGGGAATATCGTGAAACTTTAGATCCAAAAAGATTCGCTTACCGCGAGACTTAAGTGCGTTCAGTATAGACGGGCCGCTGCTGACAAAGAGTTCTAAGCCCACTTTCCAGAAAGTGATTTGGGGAAGTGTGTCGATGAGGGCGATCGCCTCCTTTTCTCCTGGCACATCCAGCGGGACAATAATCCGCTCTATCGCTTGGGTGGTTGCAGTCATCTGGTCTACAGGCCGATCCATAGATGTCATTGCGCTAGCCGCACAAACTTCTTCTTCCCAATCTGTAGCACCTTCCCGTCTAGCTCCACCGCCTGCTCAAAAGTCAAATTTGGATCGCTTACTTTCTCACCATCGATCTTGACTGCACCGTTCTTGATGTGTCGGCGTGCCTCACTGCTGCTCGCACACAGCGGCGTCGCACCCAGCAGATAGAACAGCTTTGCCGGAAATCCGACTTCAGAGAGCGAAAATTCTGGAACTGATTCAGCCGCCGCAGTCTGACCAGCCATCAAAGTCAGTGCGTCCTGTTGCGCTTGGACTGCAGCCGCCTCGCCGTGAAATTGTCCTGTCACCGTTTTCGCTAGCAGCTTTTGCTGATCTCTTGGGTTCTCGGGCAGCTGATTCAAAGGCAGATCCGTTAGATAAGTAAAGTAGTCACCAATAACTGCATCAGGAACCTTCTCTAGTTTGGAATACATTGATAGAGGATCTTCTTGCAAGCCGACGTAGTTACCTAGCGACTTTGACATTTTCTGCGTGCCATCTGTGCCTAGCAGCAGCGGTAGCAGCATGCCAAACTGCGGCGACTGCCCAAAGCGCCGCTGCAAGTCTCGACCAACCGCTACGTTGAACTTTTGATCGGTGCCGCCTAGTTCTACATCGGACTCTAGCGCGACCGAATCGTATCCTTGCAGCAGCGGATATAGAAATTCGTGTAGGTAGACAGGCGTGCCATTTTCATAGCGATTGGCAAAGCCCTCTTTGGCGAGCATTTGCCCTAGCGTCATCGTGCTCAGCAGCTCTAGCATCTGCCCTAGGTCTATATCCGATAGCCATTCGGAGTTGTAGCGAATCTCTAGGCGTCCTGGTGTCTCAAAATCTAATATCGGTTTGATCTGCTCAATATAGGTCTCGGCGTTGGCTTTGACTTCGGCCTCACTTAGCTGCTTGCGAACTTCGGCGCGATCGGTCGGGTCGCCGATGCGAGCAGTAAAATCACCAATTAGCAAGATGGCGGTGTGCCCTGCGTCCTGAAACGCTCTGAGCTTGCGCACTAAGATACTGTGCCCCAGGTGAATTTCTGAGCCAGTTGGATCAATTCCTAGCTTTACCCGCAAAGGACGACTGCTATTTGTTAGCCTTGCTAGCAGATTCTCATCAACGTTGGTTGATTCTGGCTGCTGTGGGAAGACTTCACTCACCCCTCTGTATATATTCTCGGTATCTGTATCCTTGATTTCGAGCGACTCAGTAGTAGGGGCGGCAGTGGCAGCAGGCATGGGACCAGAAAGGTTCAAATGTTAAAAGCAGCGGCCTTGACAGTGTAGCTTTCTGCTGCGGGTTTAGAAAACATTAGAAAATAACTGACGAAAATGACTGTCAAATCGCCCTAAGCCACTAGACATTTGTCAAATATCCTCTATATTGGCACCAACTACTAAACTGTAATAATGCCGACGCGCAGCGAAGATCTAAATCTATCGCTCACCCTCCAGCTTTCACTACGCTTTAACTTTACTGAGGAAGTACTGTTCTACCCGTGTCTTCAAATAGTTTCCGAAAAGTGCGATCGCGTCCCCGCCGTTCACCCTTGGTGCGATCGCCCAAGGTTCTCAGCTATATCCAAGACGTTGGTCAAGTCAGCGCCGCAGCCTTACTGAGCGTGGCCATGCTCGGCAGCTCAGTCGTCGCCGGAGGGCTCGTTGGTCTAGCCATCAGCTTTCGCAACCTGCCAGACGTGCGCGTTCTTCGAAACTACATTCCTTCCGAAACTAGCTATGTCTACGATATCAATGGCACTCTGCTAGACAACGTCCATGACGAAGCCAACCGCGAAGTTGTTGATCTAAACGACATCACGCCCAACCTGAAGCGAGCTGTCCTGGCAATGGAAGACAGCTACTTCTATACCCATCAGGGCATTAACCCCAACGGTATCGCTAGAGCCTTCCTCGCCAACTTTCAAGCGGGTTCGACCGTGCAAGGCGGTTCGACCATAACCATGCAGCTAGTCAAAAACCTCTTCCTGACTCCAGAGCGCACCATCAGCCGCAAACTGGTCGAAGTTGTCCTAGCCATGCGCATCGAGCAGATCTTCGAGAAAGACGAGATTTTCGAGCTCTACCTCAACCAGGTGTACTGGGGTCACAACACCTACGGCGCAGAAACCGCCGCTCAAAGCTACTTCAACAAATCTGCTGAAGATCTCACCCTCGCTGAAGCAGCCATGATGGCAGGTTTGATCCAAGCTCCTGAGAGCTTCAGCCCTTTTGTCGACTATCAAGAAGCCAAAAAGCGCCAGGCTATCGTGCTAGGCCGGATGCGCCAGCTCAAGTGGGCTACCGTAGAAGAGGTAGAAGCCGCTAAGCAACAGCCGCTCATGCTAGGCGAAATCACCTCATTTCGCTCCAGCCAAGCGCCCTATGTGACTGAGGCTGTCATGCAAGAGCTGACCGAGCAGTTCGGGGCAGAGGCCATGGCCAAAGGCGGCATGCGCATCCAAACAACCATCGATCTAGATCTGCAAAAGCTGGCTGAAAACACAATCACAGACAGCTACTACCGCTACTTTGGTGGCGGTGCATACGCTGACGAGCTAGCGCTAGTCGCTATTGATCCTCGCACTCACTTTGTCAAAGCCCTCGTCGGCGGCGTTGATCACGAGTCTAGCCAGTTCAACCGAGCCGTACAGTCTAGACGTCAGCCCGGCTCTGCCTTCAAGCCTTTTGTCTACTATGCAGCGTTTGCCTCAGGCAAATATACTCCTGATAGCATCATCAGCGATTCTGCGGTCACCTACCCCGACGGCTATAAAACCTACAAACCCAGAAACTATGATGGTTCGTTCATGGGCGATATTCCACTGCGCAAGGCGTTGGAAGTCTCGCGCAATGTACCTGCTATCAAGTTAGGACAATCAGTAGGAATTAATCGGATTGTCGAGATCGCTAGAACGCTGGGAATTGAGAGTCCAATGGACCCTGTGATTTCTCTACCGCTGGGCGCAGTCGATCTCACCCCCTTAGAGCTAACAGGCGCGTATGCCACGTTTGCCAACTACGGTTGGCACTCGGATCCGACGCTGATTGTGCAAGTCACCGATAGCAAAGGCAACATGATTCTAGATAACACACCCAAGCCGCAGCTATTGCTAGATCCTTGGGCCAGCGCTGCGCTCACTAATGTATTGCAGGGCGTGATATCGCAAGGAACAGCTACGAACGCTCAGATTGGCCGCCCGGCCGCTGGCAAAACTGGAACCACTGATGAGCAGCGCGATGTTTGGTTTGTTGGCTACGTGCCTCAGCTAGCAACAGCAGTGTGGGTCGGCAATGACGACAATCGACCACTAGGCAGAGGAGCAACGGGTGGCGGCTATGCAGCCCCGGTGTGGCGTGACTTTATGGTGCAGGCACTGCGTGACGAGCCTGTTGAACAGTTCCGCAAGCCTAACGAATTTATTCGTCCTTGATTTCTGATTTCATTCGTTCTAGTGTCTGATGCATCTGGTCGAACATCTGCTGTGGCGTAGTCCCAAATTGACCGAGCTGAGTTTTTAGCTGTTCCATGGTCATCTTCGCCATGAAGTCTTCTGAAAGTTCAAATCGCTTCATAAAAATGCGATAGCGCTCCATGACTGATTCCATTTGATCGATAAAAATCTTTTTACCCTTTTGATCAAACTTGCCGTAGTTGCCGCCAAGCTGCATCAGCGACTGGTAGTCTTTGAATAGCTGGTTTGCCTCTTGCTGCACTAGGTCTGAATCAAACATACCCATGATTATCAACACTCCATGGCGACTGCTGCGCCAAATCTGATAGCTTTAGTTTCTGTAGCTATAGCGTAAGCGTTTACACAGTCGTGCGCCAAGGTGAGTTATCACTACAGTCTCAGTAGGCCAGGCTCAGTAGGCTTAAATATCTATCCGCTAATCCTATCTACCTAGCAGTTTACCTAGCCATGCCTTCTTAGGAGCGGAAGAGAGACCGTTGTTAACAACAGAATCAGCAGTCGCGACTGCTGTTTTCTTTTGAGCTTCTTGCTGGGCACGTTGTAAGGCTTCTGCTTCTAGCTCAGCTGTTAAACCTAGAAGATCAACGTACTTTCTGACGACTCGATGGTGCGGATTTAGCCTGTAGGCTTGTTTGAAGTGGGCTCTAGCCATACCAGTTAACGACTGCTTGTAATAGGTTTGACCGAGCATTGAATGAATTTCTGGGCTCTGTGGCGACAGCCTGAGCGCTTCGCGGAGTTCTTGAACAGCATAATCATAGCTGCGCTGTTTAAGATAGGTCTTGGCTCGTTCTACATGCCTAACGACGTAGTCGCTGTCTGAATTAGGCACAGATTCTGGAATGCTTTTGCCTCTACCCTTACTTAATTTAGCAACTGATTTGAAGGCGGGCTCAGTACTCTCGACAGTTGACTCAGCGCTAGTCGGGGTAGGTATAGATGTACTGATGCTGGCAATTTGGCTTGCTTGCTTTTGTTGGCTATTAATATCTGCCGTTTTGCGACTTAGATAGATTAGATTGAGCTGACCAAGCTCTAGTGAACAGCTATGAAGCTGGGAGATGGCAGCGAACTGTAGCAGGGAAAGCTGGCCGATAGCCTGTTCGTAGTAGGTGTCGATGCTGTTTGCTTCTACATTGGCGAGCTGCTTGGCATGTTCGAATGTAGGAATGAGTTTTTCACTGCGGGCGAGTCTGCGCATTCGCAGACGTAGCATCGATAGAATTTCCTGACGACGCTTGTCTTGCTTTAGCTTGTGGTAGGACGGGTTTACGATACGCGCTATTATCTCTGTTGCTTCAGTAGGTGTGATTCCCTGCTGTGTGGGAGCGTTGGCTATTACATCTGGGTGCAGTTGCTTGGCGATGGTGCGATAGCGCTTGGCGACGCGCTTTTCATCTGCGCTGACCGGGACCCCTATCAGCGCAAAGGGGTCGATATCGATTAAATTTATGAGCTCTGTGAATAATTCAGCTTCTGACATTCAAAAAGTGGTGCAAAAAAGTGGCTGTGCGATCGCCTGTTTCCCTGGCTCTAAAGTGCCCAGTCGGTAGCAGTAAATGTGTAAGCTGGAAACGGCCGCGCGTTGTCTCTAAATGCTCTATGCCACATCGAAAGATCGCGATCGCACTAGCATTTGTCGGTAGCTTGCCTACGCCGCTACCCCTAAGCTGGCTGCACAAGTTTTATCTGGGTCAGTACCTATGGGGCGTCGTCTATCTAGTCCTGATGCCGACGGGAATTCCAGCGGTCGCCTGCTGTGTAGAAGGGGTCTGGTACCTAAGCCAAAGCGACCAGAGTTTTTCCGATCGTTTTCCAAAAGCGGGGGCACTGCTAGCCGACAGCGAAACCAAAGATGGCGCTACAATTGACGCCAGTAGTGATACAACTAGCGCCCAAACAGCGCAGCAGGTGGCCGTCGCTATTAGAGAACTCGACCAGCTTCGCCAAGACGGACTGGTCACAGAATACGAATTTGAACAAAAGCGGCGCAAACTGCTAGAAGCGATTAGTTAATGGTCTGATTCCTGACAGGCGGGTTTAAACCTGCAATTTTTCCCTTGCTCGAAAAAATATTTGACAAAACTCACCCATTGCGTCGACGGCTACAGCGAGTGCCCTACTGTCGCTTCCAGTCATGGGAGGAAATGAGACTAGCGGCTAGCTGGGGAGTGCGAATCGATGCGAATACAGCGTCGGTTGATGACTGGCTGCGGCTACCAGGGGTCTCGATTCATCAGGCGCGATCGCTCACCCAACTCACCACTTCCAAAGTCTTTTTCACTTGTATAGAGGACATTGCAGCCGCATTGAACCTGCCTATTCAACAGGTTCAGCCTTGGCAGGTGATACTACAGTTTTGTTACTACGATCCAGATGCCGCTTTAGCGCCTGAGAAAGTGAACGCTAACACCGCAACGGCTGTTGAACTAGCCACCGTCCCAGCTATTGACAAGTTTTTGGGACAGGCCATTGTTCACTACCGTCAGACCGGACCGTATAAGGACCTCGCCGACCTGCAAGATCGACTAAGGCTGACGTCGAAGGTTGCGGTTGAGCTATTGCACTATCTAAGGTTTTGAGCCTGGGGGTTTGAAGCCTAGGTTTTGAACTCGTGACTCGAAATCAATCGAATTCATAAGCTAATGCTGCTAATAGTGCCTGCTCTATCTAGCGGCCAAAATCGTAGCGCCGCGCGACCGATCACATTTTGGGCGGGTAAAAATCCCCATACGTGGGAGTCATTGCTATCGTTACGATTGTCTCCCATCACGAATAGGTTGCCAGGAGGAACCGCGACAGGTGGCATTTCGTATGCTGGCGCTTCTCGGATGTAGTCTTCGGTCAGCGGTTGACCGTCTACATACACTTTCCCTTGGGAGACCTGGACGGTCTGGCCGGGCAAGCCGATGACTCGTTTGATAAAAGCCTGGCTAGCGGTGTAGCCATATTCCTGTAGCTGTGGCGGCGGCTCAAAGACAACAATGTCGCCTTGATCGGGGATATGGAGACGATAGGACACTTTTTCGACCAGCAGGCGATCGCCTACTGCTAGCGTCGGCACCATAGAAGGCGAGGGAATAAAGCGCGGCTCGGCGATGAACAAACGGACGGTGATGGCGATGATTAGAGCGATCGCAACCAGCCGAAAATTCTCATTTACCAGCTTTCGCCAGCCGCTCGGCTCGGCTCTCCTCTGTGTGGTCTTCTCAGCGGTGACCTCTTCAGCGGTGAGCTTAGCCACAGTTTTATCTTCAGCCACTATTCTCTGTCGTCCTGCAATCAGCTCAACTAGTGTATTCCATCACCTTCCATGATGCTGACGCTGGCATTTCGTCTGAGCATGTCAGGTTTGATCCGCCGTAGGGCAGAGGCCGGGAAGCGCTGCTGCCACTCCGCGTCTGTAATGTGGGCTAGTTCACGCAGAGTCGGATTCACGTTGCCAGGGTAGGGTTGGAATTCCTCAATATCTGTGGCTTTGGCGAAGCGCTGATTCCAGGGGCAGACGTCCTGACAGATATCGCAACCTGCTACCCAGTTCTGGAGGTGGGGAGCGATCACATCTGGCAGTTGCTCCTCCCTGTTCTCAATCGTGTGATAGGCAATGCAGCGATTGGCATCGACGACACCCGGCTCGCGAATCGCCTCGGTTGGACAAGCATCGAGACAGCGATTGCAGCTACCACAGTGGGCGGTGTGCGGCCTGTCGGGCGTCAGATCTAAGTTGGTGATGATCTCTCCTAAGAAGATCCAGGAACCGTATTCACGGCTGATCACGTTGCCGTTTTTTGCATTCCAGCCGATGCCTGCCTGCTGCGCCCAAAATTTGTCCTGCATGGGCCCTGTGTCGGTGTAGAAACGGGCAACAATGTGAGGGCTTTGCGCTCTCAGCCAAGCCAAGAGCTGCTTTAGCTTCTTGGTCATTACTCGGTGATAGTCTCTGCCCCAGCCATAGCGAGCAATTTTTGCGTATTCTGGGCCTGTAGGTCTTTGGTGGTCTGTGTAGTAGTTGAGGGCAACGCAGATAATGGAGGCGGCTTCTGGCATGAGCGCGCGAACATTTTGCCGTTTTGGGTTTTGCATCCAGGCCATATCTGCTTGGTACCCTTGAGCTAGCCAGGCGCGTAATGAGTTTTTAACGTTCTGTTCTGCCTCGGACATTTCAGGGGGAACTGTAGCAATGCCAGCTTTATGGAAGCCGAGTGCGATCGCCTGCTGCTTAATCGCTTCACTATCTATCGCATTCATTCGCCCTGCCAACTTTTGGCTGCTAGTTGAACATTATCAGCTAGGCGCTTGCGCATGACTACGCGATGCCTTTGGGCAAATCCGTAGCGGGCTTCGTGCTGCACAATCGCCTTAAGCTCATAGGGACAGCGCTCTGGCGGCAGAATCTCGAAGCCACACTGCCGGTAAAAAGGAATATTCCAAGGAACGTAGCGAAAGGTGGTCAGGGTAACCTGATGGTGGTTGCGTAGCTTTGCGCCTTCACAGCAGGTCTCGACTAGTGCAGCGCCCATTCCGCGTCGGCTATAGGCTGGCAATACATCTAGCTCCACAATAAAACAGCTCTCCTGCAAAAACTTAGCCACGATGAACCCGACTGGCTGGCTATCTATTAGCCCTACCCAGATTCGCTTTTCTGCCTGCGCTCGCTTCAAGAAAGCCATTGGCGTTAGCCCGAAGAGCAGCTCGACTGAAATCTCTAGCCGCGCTGCATAGGGCTCAAACTGCTTGGCCGCTGCCGCTTCAATCTCAGGGATACGCGCTAGATCGTTGGTTTCGGCTAAGCGAACAATATGATTCTTCACGGTAATGAATGAGGAATGTCTGCTTTTCCAAAGTCTGCTTTTCTGTGAAGTCTGCTTTTCTTATAGTAGATTTGCGGCGCGTGCGGCTAGGTCTGATCGCTCCCCCTGATAGAGCGTCACATGACCTGCTAGCGGATCGTTGCGAAAGCGTTCGATCACATAGGTCAACCCGTTACTGGCGGCATCGACATAGGGATTGTCAATCTGAGCGGTGTCGCCAGTCAGGACGATCTTTGTCCCTTCGCCCGCCCTAGTCAAGATTGTCTTGACCTCGTGGGGAGTTAGGTTCTGCGCCTCATCGATCACGAAGAACTGCTTGGGAATGGTGCGGCCACGAATATAGGTAAGCGCTTCTATCTGCAGCAGCCCCATATCGAGCAAATCCTCATGGCCGCGACGCCAGTGGGCGGGCTTGTCGGTGGAATCTTGCGTGTTGAAGATTAGATCGAAGTTATCGTACAGTGGCTGCATCCAGGGCGTGAGCTTTTCGGTCATGTCGCCGGGTAGATAGCCAATGTCCTTGCCCATTGGCACAACGGGGCGAGAAATTAAAAGGCGAGTGTAGCGCTTTTCTTCGGTGACTTTTTGCAGGCCCGCTGCGATCGCTAACAAGGTCTTACCCGTACCCGCTTTTCCAACCAGCGTCACCAGCGGCACGCTGTCATCTAGCAATAGAGAAAAGGCAAACCGCTGCTCCCGATTCCGCGCCTGAATTCGAGAGATTCCGTTGTAGGGCAGCTTGGGCAGCGGCGTCAAATGGCCATCAGCGCGCATAATCGCCAGCGCTGTATGGCTAGGATTATTCACGTCGATTAGCGTCAGCGCCTGGTTGGGAAAGAACTTTCCTTCTAGCTTCTCTGGATTACCTAGTTCGGTTTCCCCAGATTGAAACAGCGCGCTCATCTGCTCGGCGCTCATCAGGACTTCACCTATCCCCGTGTAGAGATCGTCTACATCGATTTTGTCCGTTTCATAGTCCTCTGCTGTTAGCCCTAGCGTATCTGCCTTGATCCGCATGTTGGTGTCTTTGCTCACCATCACGACCGGACAGTCACAGCGGTGCTTTGCCTCTAGGGCCACCGCTAGGATGGCATTGTCCCCGCCCTCGCCTGTTAGCTCTACGGGCAGTCCTTTTAGGGTTTCGCGATCGCAGAGCTCAACCCTAAGCTTGCCCCCATTCTGGAGCGTAATGCCTGCTGTGATACTACCTTTTTGTCTAAGTGCGTCCAGCATACGAGATGTCTGGCGGGCGTTGCGGCCTGTCTCCTCGGGCCGTTTCTTGAAGCGATCAAGCTCCTCAATCACGGTCATAGGCAGCAGCACCTCGTTATCCTCAAACCGCAGCATTGCATTAGGGTCGTGCAGCAGTACATTGGTATCGAGGACGTAGATTTTCTTCATAGAGTAGCTGACTATTGTGGTCTTTACAGTCTTTATAATCTGGGTTTAGCCTTCACAATTTGGGAGTAACCGCGTCGTCTTTGTGTAGACATTCTGGGACAGGATCGTATCCGCCGGGATGCAGCGGATGACAGCGGCAGAGACGTTTGGTTGCTAGCCAGGTACCCTGCAAAGGTCCAAACCTATCAACCGCTTCTAAGGCGTAACGCGAGCAAGTAGGCTCGAATCGACACATCGGCGGAAACAAAGGGGAAATTAGCTGCCGATAGCCTTTTATTAACAGCAAAAGAGTAAGTTTCATTTCTGAACAGTGACCTGAAAGCGTCTGATTTGATTGAATAGGTAAACTAGTTGGAATAGACCCGAGGTTTGCCGAATTCTATTGAGCTGAAGTCCCCGTTTTTCCGAGTTTTTGTTTTCCGATTTCCTTTGAGTCCTAGTTTCGAGTTCTGCGGAACAGTACTCTTCATAAAACCCGCTGCACCTTCTGGCTATAGTAAAGCTTTTGTACAGATGTGTTTTGGGTGATGTGTAATATTTAGCAGGGTATGTAACCATATATCTTGATAAATAAGAGTGCCCTTTTGGGATTACTCTGTTGGGACTACTTAGTTGACGGTGCTTGGCTGATGCCTAGCTAGAGGTGTGTCGGCTCTGTCTACTCCTTGATGTGTGCTTATGGAAGAAATCGCCGTATGTCAGCAGTTCTTCAAATTGGTCAAGAGATACTCGATTCTACGGAGTTAGTTGCCAAGCTCCGAAAGTATCGCCTGTTGCCACAGTTTGTGCAGGAGTTCATTATTGACAGGGCGACTGCAAATATCGTTTGCGATCCTCAGCAAGCAATGGAGTCTTTCTGCTCTAAGCGGGGCGTATTCTCAGAGGAGCAGCGACAGGCGTGGTGCAAGCAGCAAAATCACTCTCCAGAAGAGATGCTGGCCGCTGCTATCAAGGAAAAGCAGCTAGAGCTATATCAAGAGCAAACCTGGGGTGCTCAAATCGAGTCGTATTTCCTACAGCGAAAGTCTCAGCTTGATCGGGTTACCTACTCACTCATTAGAACCAAAAACGCTAGCCTGGCCCAGGAGCTTTACTTTCGATTAAACGACGATGGGGCATCTTTTTCCGAGCTTGCTCGTCAGTATTCAGAAGGACAAGAGTCAAAGACAGGTGGGCTCGTAGGTCCGGTAGAGCTAAATGTACCTCACCCAATTCTGGGCAGGATGCTAACTGTTAGTAAGCCAAAGCAACTGTGGTCACCAACCCAGATCGGAGAGTGGCTGGTAATTGCTCGGCTAGAGCAGTTCGAACCTGCTCAGTTTGATGAGGGCATGCGCAAGCGGCTGTTAACTGAGAAGTTTCAGGCGTGGCTAAAGCAGGAGATTCAAACGATCTCTGTTAGCACAATTACGCCCAAAGCGCAGTCCACTCAGATGCAGTCTGACCAGACACAGCCCAATCAGTCAATCACGGGACAGACCCTAGCAAGTCTTACCCCTTCTTAGCATCTGTACGTTCCTGATTGCCGTACTTAACTTTGTAAGGTTTTACTTAAGGGTTGGTGGTTATTCGTCTTTCTATTACTAATCTAGATGGGAGATTAACCCGATCAAAATCTGGCATTAATCTTTTCCTCATCCAAGCCCTCCAATCCTGATTTATATCTGTAGCAGCTGCTCTACCTAATATCTGTAGTACAGCGATTCTAGGCTTCTTTTCTGTTATGACCTATACCGATGTCTCGCTTGATCAGCGCTTAGGGGAAGTATTTCCCTTCGACCAGCTATCGCCACCAGTTCTCAAGGCGCTAGCTGCCGACAGTCAGCGGCTGCGCTATCGAATTGGACAGCCGATTCTGCGCCGAGAATCTATGCCTCACCAGATTGTGGTGATTGTTGAAGGACAGGCGCGGCTGCTGGGCTACGACGCGACCAAGCGAGCGCCGATGACACTAGAGCGACTAGGACCCAAGTCGGTACTGGGCTTGGCTGGAATAACCAGGGGAGTCGCCTGCGAAAGTGTGATCGCCTCCTCGGAGATAGAAGCAATCACCATTCCTGCTGGAACGGTCCGTCAGCTAATTGCCACTAACGAAGGCTTTGCCCGGGCGGTGACCGGCTATTGCTACATAGCCGAAGTGTTCGATCTACTCAGCCAGTACTTTCAGGCGCAGGCCCGTAGCGTCAGCGATCTAGCTAGGACCGCACAAGGGTTGCAAGAGCAGGCGGTCGCTCGCACCCTACGCACAGGCCCAGTCGCACTAGAAGACTCTTCGCCTCACCATCTTTGGTTTGTCAGTTCGCAGAGCATTGCCAAACATCCTGCGGGCAGCTGGCTTTTGCCAGAGATGTTAGACGGACGCATCACCAGTGAGAAAAACACCCGGCTAATTGGCATTGACATGCGCCAGCTAGCTAACATCAGCACTCCAGAGCGTACGCCACCCGACCATACGCTAGATAGCACAATTGTCACTACGTCCGCTGAGAGTATTGACGAGATCGCTGCTGACAATGGTTCTAGAGAGAATACTAGAGAAAACGGCAGCGGCAATGTCAGAGACCTTGCCGCCATTGTCGCGCCCAATCTGGTCGACAGAGCAGACGTACCCTACGCTCCAGATCTCACCTACGACGCCAACATCGTAGAAGAAGGCTCAGATCGCGCCAAGGCCCTGAAGTATCCGGTCATGAGAGGCCGAGACGATGTCGGCACCTCGCTGGCCTGCTTTGCCATGATCGCTCAGCACTTTGGCATGCCTTTCAAGCGTGATGTCGTCCAGCGGGTCTTGGTCAACCAAAAAGAGAGACTGGGCCAACTGTCTTTAACTGCCTGTGGCGCTGTGGCCGATCTAGTTGGCCTGAAACCTCAGCTGGCGAAGGTGCCCGCTAGCTCTATAGGTCGATTGCCTAGACTGGCAATCATCAACTGGCGTGAGGGATTTGCTGTCATATACGAAGCCTCTCCTTCCGAGATCGTGTTGGGCGTTCCGGCAGACAACAAGGTTGTTCGCCATTCACCTGAAGCTTTTGCTGAAATCTGGGGCCCAGAAGGTGAGGTGCTGCTGGTCGAAACGACTGAGCAAACGCCACAGCAAAAGTTTGGCCTTGCCTGGTTCGTGCCCTCGCTGAAAAAGTATCGAGGAACGCTGATTCTAGTCTTGATTGCCTCGCTGTTTGTTCAGCTCTTTGGCTTGGCCAATCCGCTGATGGTGCAGGTGATTATCGATCGGGTGATCATGCAAAACAGCATTGATACCCTACACGTACTGGGAATTTTCCTAGTAGTGGTAGCCGTTTTTGAAGCCATCTTGACCAGTCTGCGCACTTACCTGTTTGTCGACACCACGAACCGGATCGATATGGCACTGGGCGCGGAGATTATCGACCACTTGCTGCGATTACCGCTGAGATATTTTGATCGCCGTCCGGTCGGTGAACTTTCTAGCCGAGTCAACGAGCTAGAAAACATTCGTCAGTTCTTGACTGGAACTGCGCTGACAGTGGTGCTCGATGCGCTGTTCTCGGTGGTTTACATCTTGGTGATGTTCATCTACAGCGTCAAGCTGACGATTGTGTCGCTGGCAACGATTCCGCTGTTTATGATTTTGACCTTCTTCGTCTCGCCGATAGTCCGCCGCCAGCTCAGAGCGAAGGCTGAACGCAATGCAGAAACGCAGTCTTTCCTTGTAGAAGCGCTCTCAGGGGTGCAGACGGTGAAAGCTCAAAACATGGAGCTAAAGACCCGTTGGAAGTGGCAAGAAAAGTACGCTCGCTACGTTAGCGACGGCTTTAAGACGGTGCTGACTTCGACCACGGCGGGGTCTGCCAGTGGCTTTCTAAACAAGCTATCAGGCTTGTTAGTCCTGTGGTACGGCGCGTCTTTGGTGCTAGAAGGAAACCTGACTTTGGGTGGACTGATTGCCTTTAGAATTATTTCTGGCTACGTGACCCAGCCGCTACTGCGCCTAACTCAGCTATGGCAAAACTTCCAGGAGACCGCGCTGTCCTTGGAACGCCTGAGCGATATCATCGACCATCCGCAGGAGCAGGCCGAAGAAGATCGCGCTCAGATCCCAATGCCAGAGATTAAAGGCAATGTGAAGTATGAAGATCTGTCCTTCCGCTTTGCGCCGTCTGGTCCGCTGCAGCTGATCAATATCAATCTGGAGTTTCACCGGGGTGAATTTATTGGCATTGTCGGACAGAGTGGTTCGGGTAAGAGTACGCTGATGAAGCTGTTGCCGCGCCTATACAACGCGGAGTCGGGTCGAATACTAATCGATAACTATGACATCAGCAAAGTTGAGCTGTACTCTTTGCGTCAGCAGGTGGGTATTGTGCCTCAAGACAGCTTGCTGTTCGAAGGCAGCATCCAGGACAACATCGCACTGACCAATCCGCAGGCCGATACAGATAGCGTGATCACAGCAGCTAAGATCGCCAACGCGCACGATTTTATTATGGATTTGCCCGGCGGTTACAACTCTCGAGTAGGTGAGCGCGGGTCTTCACTCTCGGGTGGACAGAGGCAGCGGATTGCGATCGCCCGCACCGTCTTGCAAAACCCTCGTTTGTTAATTTTGGATGAAGCGACCAGCGCACTCGACTACGACACTGAAGCTCAAGTTTGCTACAACTTAAAACAATGGGCACAGGGACGGACGGTATTCTTTATTACTCACCGGCTAAGTACCATTCGTCAAGCCGATCGCATTCTAGTTATGGATAAAGGCTCGGTTGTAGAACTGGGTACGCACGAAGAATTGATGGCTCTTAAAGGCCGCTATTACTGCCTATACGAGCAGCAGGGAGAATAAAGCAGATGACAAGTACTTCTGGTAGACCTAAGCTAACGCCGAGTAATGGTACAGCTGTCAATGGCAATGGTCATAATGGCAACGGTAACGGTGCCTATGCCAACGGCAACGGCAACGGCAATGGCAATGGCAACGGCGGCTTTAGCTTCAATGGCGGGCCGAGCAATGGCGACGGCGATGCGCCCGTAGTACCCTACGTACCGCAGTCGTTCGATCAGCCAGTTATTTTGAGGCAGTCACCTCGATGGGCGCGGGCGATCGCAATTTCGATCATGGGCGTTACGGTCGCGACGGTCACCTGGGCCTGTATTGCTAGGGTCGAAGAGACCGTAGCGGCGCAGGGCAAACTAGAGCCAGAAGGCGTAGTGCAGGTGGTGCAAGCGCCAGTCGGCGGTGTGGTCGAAGAAGTCCTAGTCACCGAAGGGGAGCTAGTTGAGAGAGGTCAGGTAGTTGCGACCTTGGATGAAACCTCTACAGAAGCGCAGATCCAATCGAATAGAGAGATCACCGATCGCTTGAACGCTGAGAATAATTACTACCGGGCGCAGCTCTCAGGCGCAGCTGATGCGATTGCACCAGAAGGGATATCTGCTGATCTGGTTCAAAGAGGACGCGATCGCGCCGAACTGTTAGAGAGTAACGAGCTTTACCGGGCCCAGATTAGCGGCGATACCGCCGGACTTTCTCCGGAGCAGCTCGACCGTTTAGAAACGTCCGTATCCAGACTAGCTTCTCAGCAACAGATCAACCGTCTGCAATCTTCTCAACTAGCAGAACAGCTAAACCAGACCCGATTGCAGCTAGCCAATGCTCAAAGTGAGCTAGCGACTAACCAAGACATTTTAAGCCGACTCAAAGTCCTCAACGAAGAAGGCGCAGTCGCCGAACTCTCCTACTTGCAGCAAGAGCAAGAGGTAAATAACAGTCAGACCCAAGTAAACACGCTTAGAGAAGAGCTCGACCGTCTGTCCTTCCAGATATCTCAAGCCAATCAGGAAGTCACGCGAACTTCGTTTGAATCTCGCGAGACGCTGCAAGATCGAATCTCGGTAAACAACCAGCGGATTGCTGAGATCGATAGTCAGCTCACTCAGCGTTTGCTAGAAAATGATCGCCAGCTAGCTGAACTCACCAGCCAAAGAGCCCAACTAGAGCAAAGCATCAGATATCAGGCATTGACAGCACCTGTTAGTGGCACCGTCTTCAACCTAAAAGCCAACCGCCCTGGGTACGTGGCTAACTCCACCGAGCCGATGATGGAGATTGTGCCCCAGGACGCGCTAGTTGCTAGAGTCTTCATCCCCAACCGAGACGTTGGTTTTGTCAGAGTCGGCCAGAAGGTAGACGTGCGAATTGACGCCTACTCGTTCAGTGAGTTTGGCGACGTAGAAGGAACACTCACCAGTATCGGTACAGATGCGCTGCCACCGGATGAAGTGTTTCCGTTCTATCGTTTCCCGGCGGAAGTCTTGCTGGATTCTCAACAGTTCGTCGCTGATGGGGTACCGCTAGAACTACGTTCTGGTATGTCTTTGAATGCAAATATAAAGCTGCGCAAGCGTAGAGTCATTACCTTCTTAACCGACCTGTTCAAACGGAAGCTAGATGCAGTAACTTCTGGCAGCTAGATTTTTCAACATCTTTTTACAGAACAAGGCGCATAGATCGGATTGAAGCTACCCGATTTCTGCATGTTTGTAGGTGCTCTGGCGGGGAACTGTAGGGTTAACTACAGAAAGCAGTCTTTATTAGCTGAGATTCTGTAGATGTCATCTCTCTATAGGAAGATATATGAACCGCCTAGCACCCTTAGTTTTGCCAGCGGCTTTTGGTCTGATTGCAGGACTCACACACGGCCTTATTTCACATATGGTGGATTTACCTGTCCCTTTGAGCGAGCAGATTTCAATGCCTCTGGAACCTACGCAAACGCTAAGAGACTGATAGCGTCAGATAATCACATGCGGACGGCCTTACATTATGGAAGACTGCATAGTCTAAAAAGAATTTCTTGATTGACTAAATAAATCAAAATATCCTTCGAGAAAAGCCGTAGCGTTGTAACGCCGCGGCTTTTTTCTGCGTGAAAATGCTGGCTAGCGTGTACCGGACATACGCAACCCACGCTTGTCACTTAGTCTATTGCGACTGTGAGCCTGTTGCTATTTATTTGCAACGTTCAGCGTGTGATCTGTGCCTTATACGAGCGATAGATGCCGTAAACCTTTTGGCAAAACTAGCTTCAATTTGTCTACATCAACAGACAAAACTGATAAACAAAAAGTCTCTTTCAAGAAGTGTTTAAAGTCATTTTCTACGGGAACCTTTGCCCATCAAACCAGCCTTATAAATGTATGTACGCTGTCAGGGCATCTCGCACAAATGTTTACAATTATCCACCTCGACCCGTAGCATTCTCATGGCTTTTGCTTCTTCAGAAAGCACCCCACCCGTTCCTGTTCAATCGGTTGCATTTGTAGACACTACTCTGAGTAATTCTGACACGATAGAGCAAGCACTATCCAACAAACAGATTGTTCAACTTCCCTCTGAGACAAATGGAGTAGAAGAGATTACCCAAGTTCTCTCTGGGTATCAAAATTTAGAAAGTATTCACATTTTCTCGTATGGCAATAGCGGCACACTTCAGCTAGGCGATGCGGTTTTGAGTCAAGCCTTCATGTCTGAATATAGCGACGAGCTACAAAGCTGGGGTGAAGCGCTAATCAGTGAAGGCGATGTGTTCTTATACGGCTCCAACGTAGCGGCTGGAACAGTTGGAGCTGCCTTTGTTGATCAAATTAGTCAGCTAACTGGGGCTGATGTAGCCGCTTCTGATGATATCACTGGTCAAACTAGCCTGGGCGATGACTGGGATCTGGAGATAGCCACGGGTGAAGTTGGTGCTAGCGTCGTAGTCAATGAGTACGAAGGGACACTGACTATCAACGACAGCAGTATTGGTGATGACGGTGGCGGTGCCAACATTGGCACCGGCAATGGCCTAAAGGCTGAGTACTACAACAAAGCTGACTTTACCTCTCCGATACTGACTCGAACTGATGCTACTGTCGACTTTGATTGGGGTAGAAGGTCTCCAGACGAGAGCATTCGTCCCAATACATTTTCGGCTCGCTGGACTGGACAGATAGAGTCGCAGTTTAGTGAGACCTATACCTTTTATACGCTGGCTGATGATGGCGTCAGGCTGTGGGTGAATGACCAGCTGTTGGTTGATGCCTTTATAGACCAGTCGCCCACAGAGTACAGCGGTACAATCGATCTAGTCGCGGGTGAAAAGTACGATATCCGCATGGAATATTACGAACGTGGCGCTAGTGCAGTTGCCCAGCTCTCTTGGGAGAGTGCCTCTCAAGTCAAGCAAATTATCCCGCGCGCTCAGCTCTATTCACCAATTATTACTCCGCCGACAGAGCCGCCGACAGAGCCGCCCACCTCTCCGCAAACAGCACCGCCAGCCAGGGGAAGCGGCGATGGTCTAACTGGCGAATACTACAACAATATCGATTTTACCGACCTAGCGTTTTCTCGAATTGATAAAAGGCCAAGCTTCAACTGGCGGAAAGGGACTCCGGCTGAGAGTATGGATGCTGACACATTCTCAGTTCGATGGACTGGGCAGGTAGAGTCCAAGTTCAGTGAAACCTATACTTTCTATACCAAAGCTGATGACAACGTTCGCCTGTGGGTTGACAATCAGCTAATTATCGATGCGGCGGCGGACCAAGACGGGCTTGACAACTCGGGCACAATTGATTTGATTGCGGGTCAAAAGTACGACATTCGGATGGAGTACGAGGAAGAGGAAGGTCGGGCAATGGTGCGACTGTTCTGGTCTAGCGCATCTCAAAGCAGAACTGTTATTCAGCGATCGCAGCTCTACTCATCCACTGGTACACCCACTGAGCCTCCCACCGAGCCCGTTAGCACTTTCTCACTCAAAGACAGTGTGACTATCCTAGTAAGTGAGTCTTCAGAAACTGCGACCTTTACGGCGGTGCGTACTGGCAACGCCTCAGAGCGTGCGGTTTTGGAGTACACCACAAACGAGGTGGGTGATAGCCACTCTGCTACTGCCAATGTGGACTACATACAGCCATCTACCAGTGGCACGACCAACACAGGACAGATTATCTTTGAAATCGGAGAAACTGAAAAAACAGTTGCCGTTCCCATCGTCGATGATGCGTCTGTTGAAAGCAACGAAACATTTGCGATCGGCATTCAAAACTCTAGCACCGGAACTTTGGGCACCCCTCGAACAGTTTTGATCACGATTTTGGATGACGATATTGCGAGCGTTTTCTCAGTTACAGAGTCGACGCTGACTGTGTCTGAAGGGATGAGCGCTGCTAGCATTACGGTGCAGCGCAGCGGTGATACCAGTGCAGCAGCGTCTGTAGAGTTTAGCACCGAGAGTGGGAGTGCGATCGCCAATGAAGACTACACCGAAGTCTCAGGTACGCTCACCTTCGAGGCCAGCCAAACAGCTCAAACTATTCTAGTGCCCATCCTAGACGACCAAAAAGTTGAGAGCAGCGAAACCCTGACCTTAACCCTAAGCAATCCAGAAGGAGCAGTCTTAGGACAGACCACCTCGACTATTACAGTTCTAGACAACGACCTTGAACTAGGCACACTGACTAGGCAAACAACTATTTCTGGACTAGTTCAACCGATTGCACTCGACTGGACACCAGACGGTCGATACATGTTCGTAGCTCAGAAGAATGGCGTCGTCAAAGTCGTTGACAATGGCACTTTGCGAGGTGAAGCGTTAATAAACCTGTCTGAGCAAGTCAACAACACCCGAGACCGGGGGCTCATCGGCATTGCAGTTCATCCAAACTTTGCCGAAACGCCTTATGTCTACTTATCGTACACATATGACCCACCAGAGACAGCCGGACAAAGCGGGATTGCGGGCCTAGACGGGAAAGGCAATCGCCCTTCTCGTCTGGTGCGCGTCAGCGTAGACCTAGATACGATGATAGCCGACCCATCTAGCCTGGTAGTCCTGGCTGGCACCAACAGCACCTGGGAGTACACTAGCCACCCCGACGATAACAGCACTGGCAATATCGAAATTCTGCCCTCTGGCATTGTCAACGGTACCACTATCACCGCGCCCAGCGATCAGATCGATGTGGGCATACAGGACAACGACCCAGATCGCCCCGGTATTCAAAATCAGAACATTCGAGACTATTTGGCAACCGACAGCGAGTCCCATTCAATTGGTGCAGTCAACTTTGGACCCGATAGGATGTTGTATCTCAGTAACGGTGACGGCACTTCGTACAACTTTGCCGATCCTCGAAGCGTGCGAGTACAAGATATCGATAATCTCTCTGGAAAAGTGCTACGCCTTGATCCGATCACGGGCAAGGGACTCTCTGACAACCCCTTCTACGATGGTGACCCAGATAGTAACCGATCCAAAGTCTTCTATTCTGGCGTGCGTAATCCCTTCCGCTTTACCTTCGATCCAATTACCGGCAGACCAGTCATTGGCGATGTTGGCTGGAATCGATGGGAAGAGATCAACACAGGCGCGCCAGGCTCAAACTTTGGCTGGCCTTACCTAGAAGGACCCAACCAAACTGGCAAATATCGATTTATGCCAGAGGCGATTGCTTTCTATGACAACGGTAATATCAATCCAGGTAGCCACAGCGATCAGGCGGCTGTTTTCCCTCTCCTAGGTCGCTCGCATGGGGCTCCAGACAATGCCAATGCAATTATAGTCGGTGACTTCTACAACGAGAATACACTGATGTTTGGCGATATAAACGGTGGAACGCTCTATGCGGCTACGCTTGACGATGAGCGTCAGGTAACCGACGTTCAGGTATTTGACTCTAACATCAGCTATGTCGTCGACATGGAAGTAGGACCAGACGGACGTCTGTACGGCGTGAACTTGGTATCCGGTCAAATCTTGCGTTGGGATCCAGCCTAGGCAGAGAAAACGCTGGCAAAAAAGTATCAGGGCCACAGCATCGTAGGGCCACAGCATTGTGGCCCCTACTTTCTTTCGACAACAATTAGTGCTTGAAACCTTCTGCCAAAACCAACCTTTGAGTTGCCGTAGCTAAGGAACACAACAGGTTCTTCAACGGTGTGTCAAATCTTTACGCGTCGGAACTTTCCTTTCTGTCTTCGAGCCTTTCAACTACATGTATCTATCAGGGAGCTTCATACACAATGTCCACGTTTTGGTCTTCTACCTGCAACAATCTTTATGAACTCCTATCTTCTAGAAAATTCTTCACTACCCCCTATTCGGTCTGTTGCTTTTGTAGATAGCGCCCTGGGTCAGACTGACACACTACAGCAGGCACTATCAGACAAGCATGTTATCCAACTCTCTCCCAACACAGACGGAGTAGAAGAAATTACCCAAGTACTCTCTGAGTATCAAAACTTGGAGAGTATCCATATCTTCTCTCACGGCAGCAGTGGTGAGCTTCAGCTAGGTAACGCGACTTTGAGCCAAGCTTTTGTAGCAGAATATCGTGATGACCTGCAAAGCTGGGGCGATGCGCTACTGGGCGAAGGCGATGTTTTCTTGTATGGCTGTGACGTCGCGGCTGGAGAAACTGGAGAAGCCTTTGTTCAGCAAGTTAGTCAGCTAACTCAGGCGGATGTTGCAGCCTCTAATAATACAACTGGCCACGTATCGCTTGGTGGCGACTGGACGCTGGAGCTATCAACAGGTGAGACTGGTGATAGCGTGATTGCCAGCGATTACGAAGGCATGCTAGCGACCTACAACGGCAAGATCTATCAGTTGACCGGTGGTGGTAGCAAAACTTGGGAAGACGCTCAAGCAGAAGCTGAATCCTTGGGTGGCAATCTAGTCACCATCAACACTGCTGCTGAAGAGACTTTCCTAAAGCAGACCTTTGGAGATAGCGAAAGACTCTGGATCGGTATAAACGACCGGCAAACCGAAGGCCAGTTCGAGTGGGTCAGCGGCGAAGCGATCGCCTACACCAACTGGGCTCCTAACGAACCCAATAATTCGAGGGGTAACCAAGACTATGGTCTGATGAATTTTGGCGGCAATAGGCAGTGGGATGATGAGTTTTCAGGAACTCAGCTACGCGGCATTATCGAAATTAGTTCGACAGAGCCACCTGTCACGCCACCAGTCGACCCTCCAGTTACACCCCCAGTTACACCTCCTACGAGAGGGACTGGTAGAGGTTTGACTGCGGAGTACTACAACAACATCGATTTTACTGACCTGGCGTTTACTCGAGTTGATAAAAGGCCAAGTTTCAACTGGCGTAGAGGCGCGCCAGCGGCCAGTATGGATGCCGATACGTTTTCGGTCCGGTGGACTGGACAGGTACAGCCAAAGTTCAGCGAAACCTACACTTTCCACACTAGAGCGGATGATACGGTTAAGCTATGGGTCAACAATCAGCTAATTATCGATGTCTCTGCCGAGCAAGATGGCGTCAGAAATACCGGCACGATTGATTTAGTCGCTGGACAGAAGTATGACATTCGTATGGACTACCAAGAGGATGAGGGTCGGGCGATCGCACGTCTCTTCTGGTCTAGCACGTCGCAAAAAAGGAGCATAATTCAGCGATCACAGCTCTACGCATCTGCCGACACAACTAGTACCTTCTCGCTAGAGGACAGCACGACTATTCTGGCGAGCGAATCGTCAGAGGTCGCCACTTTTACAGCGGTGCGCACTGGCGGCACTCAAGCACGCGCTACTTTGGAGTACACCCTCAATGAAGTCGGTAGCAGCAGTGCCGCAAGCCCCGGACTGGACTACATACAGCCAGTTACCAATGGCGCAGCCAACACAGGGCAGATCGTTTTTGAGGTGGGAGAAACCGAGAAAACCGTCGCCATTCCAATCATTAACGACGACTTGATCGAAGGGAATGAAACATTTGCAGTAGGCATCCAAAATCCTAGCACCGGCAACCTAGGGACTCCTAGGACAGTTTTGGTCACCATCTTGGACGATGACATCGCCAGTATTTTCTCCGTCACAGAATCGACCTTGACCTTATCAGAAGGCGGCGCGGCAGCCAGCATCACCGTGCAACGTAGCGGCGACACGAGTGGGACTGCTTCTGTAGACTTTAGAACAGGGAATGGGTCGGCGATCGCAGGTGAAGACTACACCGAAATCTCAGGCACGCTCACTTTCAGTGAAAATCAAATCTTTCAAACTATCACAGTCCCTATCCTCGACGATCGGCGGGTCGAGAGCAGTGAGACGCTAACAGTTACGCTCAGCGATCCAAGCGGCGCTGTCTTGGGCACTCAGACCACATCGACCATTACCATCTTGGACAATGACCTCGAACTAGGCGATCTAAACAGACAGACAGCCGTATCTGGACTGGTGAAGCCGATTGCGATCGACTGGACGCCAGATGGCCGCTACATGCTAGTAGCCCAGAAGAATGGCGTGGTTAAAGTTGTTGATAACGGCGTCCTACGCTTTGAGCCTTTGGTCAACTTAACTAGCCAGGTCAATGACACTCGAGATCGAGGTCTGATTGGGCTAGCCGTTCATCCAGACTTTGCCAATACGCCCTACGTCTATCTATCGTACACATACGACCCGCCAGAAACCGCTGGGCGAAGTGGGCTCGCTGGCCCAGATGGTAACGGCAATCGACCCTCCCGCCTAGTGCGCCTAACGGTCGATCCAGCGACGATGATAGCCGATCCGGCAAGTTTGGTAGTACTTGCTGGCACTAACAGCACCTGGGAATACACCAGCCGCCCCGATGACAACAGCACTGGCAACAACTCGATTACGCCCTCAGGCATTGTCAACGGCACGACTATCACAGCCCCTGCCAGCCAGATTGACGTAGGCACACAAGACAACGACCCCGACCGCCCCGGCATCCAGAACCAAAATATTCGAGACTACCTGGCCACCGACAGCGAATCTCACTCTATTGGTGCGGTTCACTTCGGTCCAGATGGCCTGCTGTATCTGAGTAACGGCGATGGCACTTCCTATAATTTCGTTGATCCTCGAACGGTGAGAGTTCAAGATATCGACAATCTCTCGGGTAAGATGCTGCGCCTAGATCCAATTACAGGAAAGGGCGTCTCTGACAATCCTTTCTACAACGGCGATCCTGATAGCAATCGATCCAAGGTCTTCTATTCTGGACTGCGCAATCCTTTCCGCTTTACCTTCGATCCAACTACTGCGCTGCCAGTGATTGGCGATGTGGGCTGGGGCCGATGGGAAGAGGTCAATACTGGCATAAAAGGCTCGAACTTCGGCTGGCCCTATTTTGAGGGGCCTGAGAGAACAGGTGGATATCAGTCTTTGTCTCAGGCGATCGCCTTCTATAACAACGGCAACATCACTCCAGGCAGCCCTAGCAATCAGGCCGCCGTTTTCCCCACCCTATCTCGCATTCATGGCGCTCCAGACAACGCTAGGGCAATCATGGTGGGCGACTTTTACAACGAAGATACGCTGATGTTTGGCGATGTCAATAACGGTACGCTCTATGCCGCTACGCTGGATGCCAGCCGTCAGGTGACTGATGTCAAGCTGTTTGACTCCGACATTAGCTATGTGGTCGATATGGAAGTGGGCCCAGACGGACGGCTCTATGGCGTCAGCCTGATATCTGGTCAGGTTCTACGGTGGGATCCAGTTTAGAGAAAAGAGAACGCATCTATAGCCAGCATCGAATGCATCCGCACGTTGCTATAGCTTTTCGCCCTTAGCTCAAACCATTATAAAGAGCGGTAACCCTTGTTGTATAAAGAGCTAAGGGCACAGCAAGCCGCTTATGCATAAGCGGCTTGCTATATATTTCTGTGCATTAATCTTGGTCAAGAAATATAAACGGTATCGCTTGCTACCAAAAAACGCTGAGACTATAAGGAGGACATTTTAACGAAAGGTCTTTTTTATGGCTCACTTCTCGACTGGTTCCTCCAATCGATCTACTAACATCGACCGTATGATTGCTAGTGTGTTGGTTGCAGGAGTCACTTTCATCTTGGGTTATACCGTCGTCAGAGCTAGTCTGGCCCAATCCGAGCAGGGTGCGTTTACAGGAGCTGATGCCGCAGCTGTTGCCGACAGCGATGCGGACATTGTTATTCCTGGTGAAGGCACGCTGTGGAAAGAGTTTGGCACTAGCTTCTAAGCTCAAGCTGTCAGCTGGCTCAAGCTGACAGCTGCGAAAAGTCTCGTAGGGACATAACCCTAAAATCACAAACAGCGACAGCTTTTCTAGAAACAGAAGGGCTGTCGCTGTTTGCATTCATAATTGGGTTTGTTTCTTCCTTGAAGCTCTCTTTGAAACCTTCTTTGAAACAGCAGGCGAATCGGTGAGATACCAGCGCCAGGGGATATCAACGCCTTTTGATAGACCGATTCTGGTGGTCTGGGTGATGGCCTGAGCCTGAGCCAACTGCTGAGCTACCGCGTCCGAACGGCCAGAAACCCACAGTCCTGAATCAGGCTCAACGGAAACGCCTTTCAAAGCGGTATCTAGCTGTAGGGCGATACACAGCTTCCCCGGTCCGGCGGCGACTCTTGCTAATTTATCTTTGTTTGGATCTATCCAGCTGGGCCTTTGGTCTAGGTGAACTGCTCGAATCAGAATAGTGCTGGCAAAATCTTCGCGATCGGTAACGATGTTAAAGCAGTGGTACTGACGGTAGATCCGATAGATGTAGGTAATGCCAGCAGGCCCAAAAACAACAGCATTTCTGGCCGTTTTGGTTTGGTAGGCATACATTGCTGGGTCACCCGCCTCGTAGGCTTCAGTTTCAACAATTTGACCTGTGACTACTTCTTCACCAATGCGTCTATGTAGATTGCAGCCGATCAAGTCAGCGGCTACTTGAGGAGACGGACGGTTGAACCAGCTGGCTGTCAGATAGTCGCGGTTAATCGAATCAGGAGATGGCAAATCAGAAGACGGTGAATTAGAAGGCAGTGAATCGGAAGGCATAGATGGGTGATGAACTATTTTGTCTGGCACTACCTCGCCTGGCACTGTTTTGTCCAAATGCCAATAAACGGGACTTGCCAAGACGGATTCTGCATGCGTGTAACTAAAGTTTAAGCCAACATGAGAGACTAGAGGGAGTGATCGCGCTGAGGGCTAACGCTACCCATGCAAAGAGCTTATAAATTTACAAATCAGATTAACTTTAGAAACGTTCGCGGCGACCTGTTCGGAGGACTGACTGCAGCCGTAATTGCCCTACCGATGGCGCTAGCCTTTGGCGTAGCGTCGGGCGCGGGGGCAACAGCCGGACTGTACGGCGCAATTATCGTTGGCTTCTTTGCCGCGCTATTTGGCGGTACGCCGACGCTAATCTCTGAGCCGACTGGCCCGATGACAGTGGTCATCACCAGCGTGATTGCTGAGCTGATGGCGGCCAACCCTGAAAACGGGATGGCAATGGCTTTTACGGTCGTAATAATGGCGGGTGTCTTTCAGATTGCGCTAGGCACCTTGAAGCTGGGAAAGTACGTCACGATGATGCCCTACAACGTAGTGTCGGGCTTTATGTCGGGCATTGGTTTGATTCTGATCATTTTGCAGATTGGTCCAGCGCTAGGGCAGACAGCTTCTTTACCAGGGGTATTAGGCACGCTGAGAAGTTTGCCAGAGTTAATCATCGGCATGCAAGGGAGCGATGCAATCCTAACGCTGCTGACAGTGCTGATCATTCTCTTTTTTCCAAAGAACTTGCGAAAGTTTGCGCCGCCGCAGCTAGTCGCCATGATCATTGGAACGATTCTGTCTTTGACCGTGCTGGTTGGGGGGCCTGACGGACTCGCTCGAATTGGTGAAATTCCGCTGGCGCTGCCGACGTTGACAGTACCGACCTTTAGCGGTCCTGAGATGCGCCTGATGCTGGTAGATGCAGGCGTACTAGGAACGCTGGGCTGTATTGACGCGCTGCTGACTTCGGTGGTTGCAGATAGCCTTACTCGCACCGAACACGATTCTAATAAGGAGCTAGTCGGTCAGGGAATTGGCAACATTATGTCTGGTCTGCTAGGAGGACTGCCCGGGGCCGGCGCGACGATGGGCACAGTCGTCAATATCAAAGCGGGGGGGCGCACCGCGCTCTCGGGTCTATCTCGAGCAGTGATTTTGCTAGTGGTCGTGTTGGGGGCGAGCAGTCTGACAGAAAATATTCCTCTCTCTGTGCTGGCAGGCATCATCATCAAGGTGGGTATCGACATTATCGACTGGGGCTTTTTGAAGCGGGCCCATTACATTTCGCGCAAGTCAGCGGCGATTATGTATGGGGTGATCTTTCTGACGGTGTTTGTGGATTTGGTGGTCGCTGTCGGCGTTGGTGTGTTCGTGGCCAATATGCTGACGATTGAAAACTTGAGTATGCTGCGCTCGAATGAGGGCGTGACGGCGGTGACTGATGATGACGATACGATCGCGCTGACAGCAGAAGAGAAAGCACTCCTAGACCAAGGTCAGGGCCGGATCTTGATATTCCGCCTTAGCGGACCGATGATCTTTGGCGTGGCCAAGGCAATCTCTAGAGAGAGAGACGCTGTCCAAAACTGTCAGGTGCTGATTCTAGATATTAGTGAGGTGCCGCACCTGGGCGTCACCACTTCGCTGGCGCTAGAGAACTCGATTCAAGAGGCGGTAGAGGGCGATCGCGCAGTCTATATCGTTGGCGCAACCGGCCAAACCTACAAGCGCCTAACCCGATTGGGCCTGCTAAATATTGTGCCTGCGGAGCGGTTCTTGTCTGATCGCACAGACGCACTGAGGCAGGCACTGACCGTGCTCGCTCAAAGAAATCAAGAGAGTGAGACTGTAGTGGGTGAGGCCACAGACAGTGAGGCCACAGACAGTGAAACTACAGCCAGTCCGCAGCCGATTAGCTGAATCTATAACAGGCATATCGTCAGCCTCGATACGCCTTCACAAAGCCACTCAGTCGGTCCATACCGCGCTCAATCGTGTCTAGATCGGTGGCGTAGGAAACGCGAATAGTGCCTTCTGCGCCAAACGCGATACCGGGGATAGTGGCAACCTGCTTTTCGGCCAGCAGCTTTTCACAAAATTCGACAGAGCCCAGCCTTACCCGGCTAATATCGACAAACAGATAAAAAGCTCCTTTAGGTTCGACATAGCTGAGCCCGTCAATGTTGCCAACCATATCCATGATCGCCAGTCGCCGTTTGCTAAAGGCTTGACGCATGGTTGCGAGATCTGATTGGGGGCCCGTTAGCGCGGCGATCGCACCATACTGCGCGAACGTACACACATTCGAGGTGCTGTGGCTTTGCAGCGTACTTACCGCCTTAATAATCTCCTCGGACGCGGCTAGATATCCTAGCCGCCAACCCGTCATTGCGTAGGCTTTGGCAAAGCCGTTGCTGGTCACCGTGCGCTGAAAAATCTCCGAATTCAAGCTGCCAATGCTGACATGTTCAGCGCCGTCGTAGAGAATCTTTTCGTAAATCTCGTCAGAGACAACCAGGATATCGGCTGCGACGATCACGTCTGCCAGCGCCTGTAGCTCAGCCGGGGTATACACCATCCCCGTCGGATTCGACGGAGAATTGAGCACAAACAACCGCGTTTTTGGCGTAATTGCCGCCTTGAGCTGGTCGGCGCTCAGCTTGTAATCGGTATCCGCCGTGGTCTCGACAATCACTGGCGTGCCGCCCGCTAGCTCAACCATCTCGGGGTAGCTGACCCAGTATGGCGCAGGAATAATCACTTCATCGCCTGGATCGATTAGCGCCATCATCAGGTTATACAGCGAATGCTTGCCGCCATTGTTGACTATGATGTTTTTGGCGTCGTAGGCGAGGTGATTGTCCTGTTGGAGCTTTTGTGCGATCGCCCGTCTTAGCGCAGGCTCTCCCGCCGCTGGACCGTAGCGAGTCTTTCCTTGATCTAGCGCCGTTTTAGCCGCCTCTCTAATATGCGCAGGCGTATCGAAATCAGGTTCACCCGCACTAAAGCTACACACGTCTAGACCGTCGGCTTTCATAGCCTTGGCCTTAGCTGAGATAGCAAGCGTCATAGAGGGTGTGACACGGCTGATTCTAGAGGCGATCTTCATTTCTACGGCAGGTACCAAGCCTGCGTCGGGTTGGCTAAAAGTTGGTCAGTACACTACCGTAGATCGATTTTGAGTACTCTTACCTCTGAATGTAGCCAGTTAAGTCAAATTCTTCAGATATATTTTAGGCAGTTAGTGCAGCTTCAAGATTCAGCCTCCAGAACTCGTCCTCCAGGCAGCGGCTACTTTGCAAACTTCAACGTAATCCCTCCAAAGGCACCGAATTTACCACCTGTGCCCAATATGCTGAGCTGACCTTCAGCGTTGACCGCCACCGATAGCGTCACTTCTTCTAGCTTCAGTCCTGTTTTGGTTTGGGCGGGCTCGGCTTGTTCAAACACGTCGTCAACGACAGCGATCAACTTCTTCATCTCAGTCTTTAACTTGTTGGCGTTGACAGCCACGCGCCGCTGCTGAATGGTACGCACTATCTCGACAGCGTCCCAGCCGGGTCCCGTATCCTTGCTGCCACTGCGGGTGCCTTCGACAACGGCGACTTCTTCAGGCTCTAGCGTTTCGATGAGTACGTAGATTTGGTCTTCGTCAGTCATGAATGCGGTTGTGTTTAGGTTTACAGGTTGGCTTTCGAGGCGATCAGACCCTCCTCCCCCGGCGGGGACTCCTCCCACCCTCCTCCCCCGGCGGGGACTCCTCCCAGGGAGGAGAGTTGTTTTGGCGGTGTAGGTCGAGGGGATCGAGCACCTTTGTTGTCATCGCCTGTTGTCATCGCCTGAAGTAACTCCCCTCCTCGGGAGGGGCGAACTGCTGCACAGCAGTTCGGGGAGGGCCGCCGGGCACTCTAGACTATGCCAGACCCTATTCTCCCTTACAATCCCAATCTAAAAGATCGCGCTCGTCAGCTTAGGAACAACATGACGCAGGGCGAAATTATCTTGTGGAATCGTCTGAGGGCTAAGCGGATGATGGGCTACCAATTCAATCGTCAAAAGCCAGTCGATCAGTTCATTGTTGATTTTTACTGTAAGACGCTGTTCTTGGCAACAGAGGTAGATGGTTCTGTACACGACAGCTATGAGGCTAAGCAGTATGACCAGATCAGACAGGCCAGATTAGAAAGTCTAGGTATCCGGTTTCTGCGTTTTACGGATGATGAGGTTAGGTACCGAACGAATGCGGTTCGTCTGACTATTGATAATTGGATAATGGAGCACCGCTGACCCTCCTCACCCTACGGGGACTCCTCCAAAGGAGGAGAGTTGTTTTGGCGGTAGGGGCTAAGGAGATTGGGTACCCCTATTATCATTGTCTGAAGTAACTCCCCTCCTCTGGAGGAGCGGACTGATGCCCAGCAGTCCGGGGAGGGTCGGGTTCTACGCGCGAGAAGAAGTGTGAAGGAACAAGAGCAAAGGGCAAGGGCAAAGTGCTACGAAAGAGTCCAGGCGGAGGCGCAAACAACGCGAAAACCAATTGTGTAGCCCCTGAATTCGCGCGCCCCTCTGCCGCGGTCAGCGGAGCGGCAGTTCCCAGGAACGTCATCCCAAGAACCGCTTCGCAGCAGTCTTCTAGAGCTATTACCGCTTGTAATTCGAGGGCTTCCATCTGTTGGTGCACCCTTATAGTTATCATACCAGTCGTCAGCACACCATTCCCACAGGTTACCATGCATGTCATACACGCCGAATGCGTTCGCGGGAAAACTACCCATTTCTACCGTTTGTCTTCGGTTGTTCCCTTTCGGACCGCTACTGTAGGTGAAGTCAGCATTGTAGTTAGCAATATCAGCAGTCAGGGTGCTACCGAAATGAAAAGGCGTAGTCGTTCCAGCGCGACAGGCATACTCCCACTCAGCTTCGCTTGGCAAACGATATTCTCTACCAGAGTAAATTGACAGCCGCTGGCAAAACTCCACAGCATCGTCCCAAGAAATTTGCTCAACCGGGCGCTCCTCCCCTTCAAAGTAAGAAGGAGAAGCTACTAGGTCGCGCTCCACTTTGTCCAAAGCAGCAACAGTCCGCCACTGCTGCTGCGTCACTTGATAGCGACCCATCAAGAAAGGTTTCACACTCACCTCATGCTGCGGCCCTTCATCGTCCTCTCTACCCGCCTCCGAATCAGGTGAACCCATGACGAACGTTCCGCCTACGATCGGCATTAGGTCTAGCTCAATTCCTTCGATGCTTTCTGTATAGACGGAGGACTCTATCGTTTTTTCCTCAACGGTTACACCCTTGTCATTAACGGTTACAGTTTTGAACTGAACAGGCGTAAAGGCTGCTGCGGTCAAAGGACCAGCGATAGAAGGCGTCTCTATTTCCGGTTCTGTAATTGATTTCAACAGTACCCTACCTAGCAATAGCACTCCTAGCCCACCGCCAGAAAACCCCAATGCCTTCATCGCCTGACGCCGACCGACGTGTCTTTGTAATTTGGATAGAAAAGGACTCTGCATAGAAGGTGAGCCCATCCGCTGGATTTGCGCTCCACTACGAGACGTCTGAGTCGCTCTACTTGTCTGCGTTCTGGCAGGCTGAACCTGTGGTACGTCGCGCTCTATTCTCCTAGAATCCGTGCTTTGCGAAGATCGCGTCGTTGACTGAGGCGGCTGAATAGGTCGACTTTCTGCTGTCGCGGAGGCAGCGGCAGATCTATTAACGGATTGTTGCTGTCGCTTTAGCGCAATCCGTCCAAAAGCACTGATGGCATCTTGGTCCACTTGCGAGGCGGCTAGCACTCTAGTCCACATCCGCTGAGCCAGATCCCAATCCGCCGCGTTCTCAGCCCGAAAAGCTACATTCTTCAGCGCTTCTACATCTTCTAGCCGCGCCCTCCTGGGCAGCAAGATTAGACACTTCTTTGAAAGCGGCTCCACTGATACGTAGGGCGTTTGCAGCGGCTGTTGATACCTCGCGTTCAGCGCGGGCACCTGATACCGCAAGTATTGGTTAATTCGCTCTACTGTCGCGCAGCTATTCGCCCCTCGCAGCCGAAACCCTTCAAGCAACACATGGGTAAACGCCCCCTGCTGCAACGCCTCGATCTCATAAGAAAATTGCTGCGGACGGCAGGAATAGATTGTCACTACGCCTTTCTGCTCGTCTTCACCAAAAGCCGCTGCCGCTCGCCTTCCCTGATTGCGGCAGGCATCTAGCAGCAGCACCGTGTTGTCCGCGCCAGACCTTTGTAGCCGTGCTGTGATGTAGTTCACGCTTAGCGCCGTTCTGTCCACATCACCTGGATCACCATCCTTTGGTATTAGGTAATCGTAGCCTTCATGCTGCATTCCATGCCCCGCAAAGAATAGCCACAGATTGTCCCCGACCCGCAGAAATTCCCTTTCAAACCGCACCCGAAAAAAGCGCATCAAATTTCCAAACGTCGGCGCAGAATCCATAGGTCCGTTTGGCGTCTCAATCGGCGGTGCATCATCCGCAAAGTAAAACACCTGCTCAAAATCCGCCTCCCGTAGCAGAAAATCGCGCATCGCCTCAGCATCACGCACCGCATACCGCAGCGACGGCAAATTTCCATAGCTATTGATGCCAATGCAGATAGCCCAGTTCTTACTCATATACGACAGTTGGAAGGCGCATCTGGTTTGCCTCGAAGACGTCACCGCCTACAGCCAAACACAGCTCATACACTACCATACGTCTATTTTCTAGCCCTTGCGTTTCTAGCCGCTTTACCTACTTTTCTTCTGACAGGTGACTAAAGTGCTCTAGCAATAGACGATGGATGAAAATATAGCCGCCGCCGACCTTTTGTAGAAAGATCCGCTCAGCAGCGTAGTCCAAGAAACGAGCATAGTTCCACGGAACTCGTCCCTGACAAAAGAGCACAAAGCGTAAAACGACGTGCTTTACACAAGCTTCGCCCCCGCCGAGCGCCAAACCAAAAGAGAGCCCAGCCGCTGCCCAGAACGCAGACGAGGTTTCACCCCGAAAGAGAAAAGAGATTAGAAAAGGCGCGACAGTGGCAACAATTGACAGCATGACCGCATTACGAGCGGACTGACGGATGCCCTGATTGGGCCGAGTCACGATCGCAATCCGGTTGCCGCGCAGTCCACCGATGATGCCGTAGGTAATGCCAAGAACGGTGCCAAAGGACAGGCCAATGTAGCTAAGCGAGAGAAAGCAGCTAAGCTCACCCCTGCAAAGGTTGGGATTGGAGATGTGAGCAAAGACTAGCTTTAGCGCCAGGCCAATTAGGGGACCGAAGGTGAGCCCAAGCCGGAGGGCACGTCTTGCTTTTAGCCAAGACCACTGCAATTTTTCGGCGGGGACGATTCTGTAGAGGCCAAAGATCTTGACGCAAATCAGGCCACCGATAACGATCGCGAAGGGAAGCGATCGCCGATTAATCACATGCCACCCAATTGTCGTAGCAATTAGGATGAAGCTGAACCAAACGAGGATGCCGTAGGCTAGTCGCTGACGCTTGGAGTGAAGCCAGTTGACTTGCATCCTTTCGATCAAGAAAACAGTTTGAGAAGTGCTGACCAGATTTTTTGCCAGAGCGCTTAACCACCGGACAGTTTGCTGCGGGCTGTAGGGACTAGGAATCTCGCGACGCTGGAACATACGAGTAATGTATGCGCCAAAAAGCTGATGAGTGTAGCTTTCGCCTTGGGTGAGCGCTGGAATGTCGTTAGCGCTGAGGCCTTGGTAGGTAAGCGCCATAATGTTGAGGATGAGGGGCGACCTGGCCAGTTCGAGCAGGTGCTGATTGTCCGCGTCCGCTTCGCTGTTGCGCTCTAGTAAGGAGCGCAGGCCAGTTAGTCCGGTTGCCGATTTATCGAGGTATTGCCAGATTTGGGCGTTGGTGAGCGATCGCACACAAACCGCACACTGAAACGATAGCCGACTCGCCAGCCGCTCATAGTCTTTAATCCGACAGCACACCACGATCTCTGGCCCATACTCTCGGTGAAACTGATTGATCGCCGCCGCGCAGCTATCCTGGCGGTCAGCTCTGACCTCATCTAAGCCATCGAGCAAGAACAAAAGCTGTTGATCATTTACCCAAGTGCGTCCGATCGCCTGCGGAATTTGATACTTGCTGCTGAGCTCCAAAACTAGCCACTGCTCTATCGGCTCACCCATCCAAGAAGAGAGATTAAAAATGGCGGGAATGCGGCTAGCTTCTAATGCCCTTTTTTCCAATAGGTCGCGAGCAAGTGTCAGCAATGTTGTTGTTTTACCCGCACCCGGCTCACCGAGAATTAGCAGCGATCGCCCCTCCCCCAACTGCTGAAAAATATCAAATATCCTCGTGCCTGAATCCAGCGGACGGCTAGGCTGCTGTGCGGTTTCGTAGCTCAAATTCCAGGGCAGAGAAAGCGCCTGATTTCTCTCTTCTAGTCCTAGCGTCAATAGAAGCTGTCCATGGAGAGAATGTTCTAAAACTCCCTGAATCCAGAAGCGATGGACCTTGTTGAGTAGTGCTTGACGATTGCGAGCCTGGGTAGCGGTGCGCTGGAAAGGGTGAGAGGTAGGGAAGAAGGCGGAAGGCGGAAGGCGGAAGGATGAATGAGTGGGCTGGAGAGGGGTTGGGGAGAGGTCGAGTGGCGTAGGGGGTAGAGTGGTCGGGGCGATTTCGCTGCTTGAAGAGTGTTCTGGGATAGGTTCTAGGCTAGAGGAGTGATTGAGGGCTTGGAGGGCAGCGGTGGCGGTGGGGAAGCGATCGCGAGCTTCGACAGCAACCAGGCGTTTAATAAATAGTGTTAGAGGGTTAAATTGGTTGAACTCGGCAATTTGTTTGATAGAGAGATGGCCAGTCACTGGGTCAGTGGGTAGCTGTTTGTGAGATTTGCCAGTGAGAGATTCTAGCGCGATGATACCAACAGAGTATAGGTCGCTAGCTAGACAGGGGCGACCTGCCTGCTGCTCTGGGGCGATGTATCCTGGAGAGCCGATTGAAACAGTCTGAGCGTTTGGGCTAAGGGGTTTAACTGAGCCAAAGTCAATGAGAACAATTTTGCTGTCGGATTCGCGACGAATTATGTTGGTCGGCTTGATGTCGCGATGAACCACGCCATGTTGATGGACGAACGCCAGCACCGTTAGCAGGTCTTGCAAGAGCGTGAAGGTATAGGCAGCCCGTTCTTGTTCATTGCCTTGTTCACTGCCTTGTTCTTCGGGCTGTTCTACTCTTCTATGAACAGAGTCTTGCCAAAAGGTCTTAGCGGACTGAGCGAATTCTTGCTCTAGAGATTGACCCTCTATGTATTCTTGGACGAGATAAAATTCTCCATCTTGTTCAAAGTGAGCCAGTAGCGTAGGAATTTGAACATGTGTGCCTAGCTGATAAAGGGTTTTGGCTTCTAGATCAAACAGGCGCTGAGCGGTTTGCAACGTGTCGGCGGTGAAGTTCTGCTGCTGGAGGTGCTTGATAACGCAAGTAGGCGTGCCGGGGAGATGGCGATCGCGCGCCAAATATGTCTTACCAAATCCGCCCTCGGCCAGCGGTCGCATGATCTCATAGCGCCCCGCCAAAATCATTGTTGCCCTCACGTTGATCCAAAGGAACGAAAGACGATATACTACCACTCTGGGCGATTGCGCCTATCTTATCTCGGGCAAGAACCAATTGATAAGAATCAACTAAATCAAAGCGATTACACGGTCGAGCGTCATAGAAGCTTCTTGAGAATTTCTCTTCGGAGTGCTTTTCCAACTCACCGTTCTGGGAAAAGCCCCACATTGCAACATCCTTCGGTGAGGCGGTTACCCCTTCACACTTCAAACGGGACAGGCAATTCAGGGCTGCTTTATCGCCTATTTTGATGCCTGCTGTAACCCTACCAACTTCAATTCCGCACTACTTTCTTCAATTTGCTTAGCGGTCCTCGGACCGCCAATAGACTCCCTTGACTATAAGTTGTCTGCATCAGCAGGCTATTCACTCGGCTGTTTGTTTCACTGGCTAATCGTGCGCGCTAGCATTCTCAGTAGCCCGCTCCTAAATCGGCTTGCCCAAACAGATTAGTCAAACACCACAGATCTTACTTCTCACTCACCTAACTGCTAGGTTATTTTTTCATGCCCGCTACCGAAACCTCTTTTCAAGATCTCTTATTAACTCCCCCCGTCCTCGAAGCCCTAGACGATGCTGGTTACGAGACGCCAACCCCGATTCAAGCGCTCACCATTCCACCCATCTTAGAAGGCAAAGACATCATCGGCCAGGCACAGACGGGCACAGGCAAGACTGCCGCGTTTGCCCTGCCCATCCTTTCACAAATTGACGTTTCCAATAGCGATCCCCAAGCTTTAGTGCTCGCACCGACCAGAGAACTTGCCCTACAAGTCGCCGAAGCGTTCCAGGGCTACGCCTCCCATATCAAAGGCTTTCATGTTCTACCTATCTACGGTGGGCAGAGCTATCAGGTCCAACTCAAACAGCTCAAAAGAGCAGCGCACGTAGTGGTAGGGACGCCGGGACGGGTGATTGACCATATGAAGCGCGGCACGCTAAAGCTAGATAACCTAAAGTTCTTAGTGCTAGACGAAGCAGACGAAATGCTGAGGATGGGCTTCATTGAGGACGTGGAATGGGTGATTTCTCAAACGCCTAACTCTCGTCAGGTGGCGCTGTTCTCGGCGACGATGCCCCACGCCATTCGCAAGATTGCTCAAAAATATCTCAATCAGCCCGAAGAGCTAGCCGTCAAAAATCAGTCCAAAACGGCAGACACCATCCGTCAGCGCTTTTGGCCCGTCGGCGGCTATCACAAGCTCGATGCCCTCACTCGCATTCTAGAGGTCGAAGACTTTGACGGCATGATCGTCTTCGTGCGTACCAAAGTAGCTACGGTAGAACTCACCGAAAAGCTAGAAGCCAGGGGCTACAACGCTGCTCCCCTAAGTGGAGACGTGCCCCAAAACCAGCGCGAGCGCACGGTAGATCGCCTGAGACAGGGCAAGCTAGACATTTTGGTTGCCACAGACGTAGCCGCTAGGGGCCTGGACGTAGAGCGGATCAGCCACGTGATCAACTACGATATGCCCTACGACCCCGAAGCCTATGTTCACCGGATTGGCCGCACCGGACGCGCCGGACGCGAAGGTGAGGCAATTCTATTTGTCACCCCGCGTGAAAAGCGGCTGCTCAGTTCTATCGAGCGCTCCACCAAGCAAAGAATCGAGCGGATGGAGATGCCGTCTACCGAAGTGGTCAACAACCAGCGAATCGAGCGGTTTAAGCAAAAGATTACCGATACGCTCGCACAGGAAGATTCAGCATTCTTCACAAAGATACTAGAGCAGTACGAGCAGGAGCATGACGTGCCTGCGATTGAGATTGCAGGTGCGTTGGCTAAACTGTTTCAGGGCGATGAGCCGATGCTGCTAGAAGAAACAGCCAAACCTAAGCGCCGTGATGCAGGTTCTGGTGCGGCGACGCATAGCGTAGGAATGGAGCGCTTCCGTTTAGAGGTTGGGAAGGAGCATAACGTGAAGCCGGGACATATTGTGGGTGCGATCGCCAATGAAACCGGCCTCGCCAACAAATATATCGGTCGCATCAGCGTCTACAGCGACTACAGCACCGTCGATCTTCCCGTCGGCATTCCCAAAGAAACCTTCAACCTACTCAAGCGCGTCGAAGTCCTCGGCCATCCGATGAACATCACCAGCATGGGCAAAACCCGAGACGACGGCAACTGGCGCGAAGGCAAACCCAAACGCCGTCGCAGCAATACCAGAAGCGGCCCCCCTTTTAAGAAGAAGCGCCGCAAGGATAAAACTGCTGTCTAGTAGCTAGTTTTTTGATAGCTCGCGGTAAATCTGTGGGCTATTATGAGCTCGCACATAAGAAATCAATTCCAAGGTGAGTCAATGCTAACTCGGCTCCGCGTTTCGGGTTTCAAGAACTTAGTAGATGTAGATATCCGCTTTGGCCCGTTCACCTGCATTGCTGGTACTAACGGAGTTGGAAAATCGAATCTATTTGACGCTATCCGTTTTCTGAGTTCGCTAGCGAGCCGACCCTTGATCGAGGCGGCGCTATCGGTTCGGGACGAGGAAGGTAAGAGCGGTGATGTACGCAGCTTATTTCATCGTGTGGGCAACACATACGCAGATGAAATGTTCTTCGAGGCGGAAATGATCATTCCGTCAGAGGCTGTGGATGAGCTAGGCCAAACCGCCGAGGCAAGCACAACTTTCGTAAAATACTCACTTAGGCTTGCCTATAGCTCAGATGATAGTCTCAGATCCTTAGGTTCTCTAGAAATTGTAGAGGAGAAACTAGAGCATATCAATCGGAAGGAAGCGCCTATCCGATTGAGATTTCCTCATAGTGCGAGCGCTTGGCGAAGGTCTGCTTTGATTGGACGTAGGGGAGCACCATTCATCTCTACAGAAGGAAAGGGTAACGATCGATACATTAAGCTTCATCAAGATGGAGGTAGTAGTGGCAGACCGCTCTCCCGTCCCGCGTCTAAGTTACCTCGAACAGTACTTTCGGCAACAAACGCCGCTGAGAATCCCACCGCCCTAATCACACAACAAGAGATGCGATCATGGAGATTGCTTCAGCTTGAGCCTACCGCTCTACGACAACCTGATACATTCACAGCACCCACAGCAATAGATTCAGACGGTTCTCATCTGGCTGCTACTTTGTATTATCTTGCAAGCCAGCTTGATCGAAACGAGGGAAAGACGCCTGATGAAGCTGCCGAGGAACTCTATGCGGAAGTTGCAAGTCGGCTATCTGAGCTTATTAGCGATGTCGAGAGAGTCTGGGTTGACCGAGATGACCAAAGACAATTGCTAACTTTGATGGTATCTAACAGAGATGGGACAGAACATCCAGCTAGAGCACTTTCTGATGGAACGATGCGATTCTTAGCGCTAGCTGTTTTAGAACTCGATTTGACGGCAGAAGGCGTTATCTGTCTAGAAGAGCCAGAGAATGGAATTCATCCAGAACGTATCCCGAAAATATTACATTTGCTACAAGGGATTGCTACCGATACGGATGAGAAGGTAGGGGCTGATAATCCATTGAGGCAGGTAATTATTAACACGCACTCGCCTGCCGTGGTTCAGCAGATCCCAGACGACAGCCTTGTCATAGCAGAGCTTAAAGATACGCTCAGCGGCGGGAAGCGATTTAAGAGAGTCAGCTTCGGATGTCTACCCGGCACTTGGCGAGAGAATAAAGCTCAAGAGTCTGAGCAAATTAATACTGTCGCTAGAGGCAAACTACTCAGCTATCTAAACCCTGTTCCTAAAAACTTGGACAGTACAGAAGAACGACCTCGGCCAAGAGTTATAGATAGAAAAGACTTAACTCCTCTAATTCCAGGACTTTCGGAGCAGCTAGCGTGAAGGAAATTAGATACACTCTACTATCTGAAGGTAGATCGGACAGAGCATTGTTACCTATTTTGAGCTGGCTGCTTCGCTATCACCTGCCAGAATGTGCAATTCAGTCTGAGTGGGCAGACCTTGGTAGTTTTCCAAATCCTCCCAACACTCTCGAAGACCGCATCACAGATAGCCTAAAGTACTACCCGTGTGACGTTCTATTTATACACAGGGATGCAGACAACCAAGGACGCTTACAACGTCTGAATGAAATCAAAACTGCTGTAAGTAAAACAGTCACGGATAAGCCGATTGCCGTTATTCCCGTGATTCCAGTTCGTATGACCGAAGCCTGGTTGCTCTTTGACGAATCAGCAATCCGCATAGCTGCCGACAACCCAGGGGGAAGTCAAACGTTGGCACTGCCGAAGCTAAAAAACGCAGAAGGCATAGCCGACCCGAAGGACTTTTTACAGTGTTTACTCCGACAGGCGAATGGAGCGTCAGGCAGACGGCTCAAAAAGTTCAATGCTAGGCTCAGTAGTAAGGTTCAGCGTATTGCAGAGATCACAGACGACTTCTCGTCTCTGCGGGAGCTAGACGCCTTCACAGAACTAGAGAAGTTAGTCAGCGATTTTGCCAGACGCACACAATATAGCTAGCGTCGTATGGATTCAACGCTAGCTATACAACCTTCAATCTGACAGCTGAGCGGAGTCGAAGTTAAAACCCTGCTTCGCGGAAAGACTGATATGCCTTCTCCGGATGATACAAGTGGCACTGGCTGGCAATGGACATCATTAGCTTCCAGGTGAACTTACGCTCGATAATATGTTCGCCCCAGTTTTCTTTTAGATTGGCGTGGGCTGCGCGCAAATTATAGGAAGGAATGCCAGTCGAAACGTGATGGGGAACGTGGACATTGATGTCGTGGCAGAGGAATTCAATCCAGCGTGGGTAGGTGCAGTGGACGGTGCCCGCTAGCTGGGCTTCGCCTGCGTTCCATTCAGCAGTGGGCTTGAACTGAATTTCGGGGATGGTGTGGTGGACGATGGTGAAAGTGCTCATCCAGAAGTGATAAACCATCCAGGGGACTAGCCAGAATTTTACAAAGCCCCAGAGGCCGGTGGTGGCGATTAAGGTTGGGAAGGCGACAGCAGCGAAGATGGCAACAACAGCGATGGAGAAGGCTGCTTTGGAGCGATCGCGTTCCCTAAAATTCTCTAGCTTGAAGTGGTAAAGTGCCCAGTGGCCAATCGAACCTACCCACCAGAAATAGCTGCGGATACTGCGCTGAAGAAATCGCATCACAGGCGAATAGCCAACGTACTCTTCGACTAGCATCGGCGTCCAAGCATTGTCCTCTTCCATCTTGTTGGTGTGCAGATGGTGATGATCGTGCAGCAGACGCCAGCAGTGAAACGGATAGATCAACGGCAAGAAGGCAATATGGCCGACCAGGTCATTTACCCAACGTTTCTTGGCAAAGGAGCGATGGCCCGCATCGTGACCGATCACAAAAAAGCCAGTGAGCGCGGTGCCAGTAAAAAACCAGCTGAACGGAAGCAAAAACGAAGGGAGAAAAATAATGGCGCAGTAGCCTAGAATCGCGGCTGATACGCTAATGAGGACATGCTTCCAAGCTTTGGTCGAATCTTTTTCAAAATAAGCCCGAGGAAGGCTACGGATAATTTCTTTGAGCTCTAGAGATGCCTCTGGGGTCGCGGGACGCGCAGCAGCAAACCTTTCTGTCGTGGCGGTCAAAAGTCAACACTCCTGTAAAAATCGAAGAAAGCACCTCATTCGTTAAGCGTTTGTTGCCATGAATCAAAAATGCTTCAGAAACCTTAACATTTATACCACTACGGAGGAGGGCAACAGCGGAATTTCACGGTACGCTATACGCATTTTCCTTACGCTGTTTGCTTTTGCCAGTCGCTTTTGCTGTTTTGCCATAGGATGAAAACAGCGCTCAATTGTCATTCTTCGACCCCTTTTCTTCAAGCAGCTTCTATGAGTCTGATCACCTTTCAATCTGTTAGTAAAGACTTCGGTATCAAAGAAGTGCTGCACGAGGGATCTTTTAGCATCGAGCCCGACGATAAGGTGGGCGTTATTGGTGTCAACGGGTCCGGCAAGTCAACGCTGCTAAAAATGATGGGCGGCATTGAGTCGATCGACAGCGGACAGCGGTTGACCAAGTCCGGAGCGCGGCTAGTGTATCTGCCGCAGCAGCCAGATATTGACGAAGATCTGACCGTACTAGACCAGGTATTTGCTGACTGCGGTGAGCAGATGCAGCTAGTGCGAGAGTATGAATCGCTGTCGCACAAAATGTCTCACGCGCAGGGAAAAGAACTAGATCGCCTGATGAACAAACTGGCCACAGTCAGCGAGAAGATGGAGATTTCTGGTGCTTGGGACCTAGAAACCGATGCCAAGATTATCTTGAGCAAGCTAGGCATTGAAGATTTTGAGGCGAGAGTAGGCGATCTCTCAGGTGGCTATCGCAAGCGGGTAGCGCTGGCGACCGCGCTGATGAGCGATCCTGATCTGTTGCTGATGGACGAGCCAACCAACCACCTAGATGCTGAGTCGGTAGAGTGGCTACAAGATTATTTAGGTCAGTTCAGAGGAGCGCTGGTACTAATTACGCACGATCGCTATTTTCTAGACAATGTGACTAATCGCATTATCGAAATCGACCGAGCCGATCTGTATACCTACGCAGGCAATTACGCCTACTACCTAGAGAAAAAAGCTGACCAAGAAGCCTCGGCAGCAAGCTCTCAGCAGAAGTTCAAAGGGATGCTGCGACGAGAGTTAGCCTGGCTGCGACAGGGGCCAAAAGCGCGCAGTACGAAGCAAAACGCGCGAATTCAGAGAATCGACGAGATGAAGGAGAAAACCTTCAAAGAGGCGCAGGGCAAGGTCGAGATTGATACGGCTGGGCGGCGAATTGGCAAGAAGGTGATTGAGCTGGAGGGGGTGAGTAAGTCTTTTGGCGTTCGCGGTAGCGCTGACGGGTCAGCTCGCACGCTGATCAAAGACTTTACCTATGAATTTACGGCGAGCGATCGCATTGGCATCATCGGCGGCAACGGCGCAGGTAAATCCACCCTGATGAACATCATCACAGGCAAGCTCGAACCCGACAGTGGCACTGTTGAAATTGGCCAAACCATCCACATCGGCTACTTCAACCAGCACTCCGAAGAACTGCTCGAAGCGGTCAATCAAGAGCAGCGCGTCATGGACTACCTGAAAGAAGAAGGCTCCTTCGTCACCACCGCCGACGGCAGCCAGATCAGCGTTTCTCAGATGCTAGAGCGCTTCCTTTTCACCAGCAATCAACAGTACACGCCGATTAACAAACTTTCTGGAGGAGAAAAGCGTCGTCTGTTCCTACTACGTGTCCTGCTCAGCGCCCCAAACGTTCTAATTTTAGACGAGCCCACAAACGACTTAGACGTGCAGACGCTCACCGTTTTAGAAGACTATTTAGAAAGCTTCATCGGCTGCGTTATCACCGTTTCTCACGATCGCTACTTCCTAGATCGCACCGTGCAGAACATTTTCGCCCTAGAGCCCGGTGGCAACATTCGGCGCTATCCAGGTAGCTACAGCGTTTATCTAGAGACAAAGAAGAAAGAAGAATCTGCTCAAAAAGTAGAACAAAAATCAGCTCAGACGAAAGCAGATTCAGACAGGCAGAAGGCCGTCAAACCTGCCAATAGCGCTACAACAAAGAAGGTTTCAAACAAAGAGAAAAGAGAATATGCTTCTCTAGAAAGCAAAATTCCAGAGCTAGAAGCGAAAAAGGAGAAACTAGAAAAGCTGCTGTATCCAACCCCGCCCAGCGACTACGAAGAACTACAAAAGCTCTCTGAACAGATTGCTGTCATTTCAGAAGAAATCGATACCGCAACAGAAAGATGGATGGAACTCGCCGAATTGATGGCTTAGGCGGACAGCTTTCCAGAGGTGCATATTAAGAATGGTCAGTTTACAAGCTGCATCCTGGAACGTGGCTTTGACTTTATCTGTCAGCATTGGCTGACTTCCCTTGTTCTACAGCTTCTAGCCTAACGTCACACGGGGAACTTATTAACTTACTTCTTCCCGAGTGCATCATACTTTTGCAAGTTGCTTTTTGACTGTTCTTTCTAGCTGACTGCTTCAGTTCGCTTCTGTCCATCCAGACTGAAGTAAATTTCTTCTAGAGCCGCAAGAACCCGCGTCACTCTAGGTATACGATACATGGCTTTTGACAGCAGCAGCCTTGCGTTTAGGTCTGTAGATAAGGGCGTAGGCAGCAGGGACAAAGTAGAGGGCGAGCAGTGAAGACCCGCTGATGCCTCCGGCGATCGCAATTGCCAACGGTCGCCAGAACGGGCCCCCACTAATCAACAGGGGCACAAATCCCGCAATCGTCGTAATCGTAGTCGTAATCACGTGGCGAGTAGACTTATTGACTACGTAGGCGATCGCCTTCCGGTCACCCGCCTTCGCCGCTGCATTTTCATTCAATCCCGACAGCACCATCACCGTGTCGTTGATCGCAATTCCCACCAAACCCAAAGAGCCGATAATGGCCATAAAGCCGAAGACCGACCCGAAGACCTTTAGCGAAAATAGCGCCATCCCCACCGAGGCGATGCCTACCACCGCGACCACTACTGCTTGACGAAAAGAGCCCAGCGACAGTACCAGCGCCGCCACCATCACAATGCCTAACAGCGGCACATAGATCAACAGATTTCCGACGGCCTGATCTTGTTGAGCGGCTTCGCCGCCGTATTCTATTCGATAGCCTGGTGGTAGCTGAAAGCCCTCATCTGCTGCCAGCCGCTCTTCAAATACCTGCTGAATCACAGAAGGCAGCACCCCGGCAGTAATGTATGCCTGCACAATATTCACTCGCTGCTCATTGCGCCGAGCGATCTTCGAGAGTTCTGGAATTAGCTCAAAATCACCCAACGCGCTAGCAGATAAAGCAGTCCCGCCCTCTGACTGCAAATCTAAAGAGGCAATGCTGTTAAGGTCGGCGCGTTCAGCATTCGACAGCCGCACCCGAACGGGCAAATTCTCAGTGCCTTCTAGAACAGAACCGCCGACGCTGCCCTCTAAATAGGCTTCTAGCTGCTGGGCGATCGCGCTATTGCTTAGCCCACTCTGCCGTGCCTGCTCCTCATCTACACTTAGCCCCAGCTTGGCCAAAGATTCTCCTAAATCATCGCGGGTCACCGTCACATTAGGAATCTCGTCTAGCACCCGGCGAGCCTCTAGACCCAATCGCCTTAGCTCATCTAGATTGGGACCAAATATCCGCAGCTCAATTGGCGCATCAAATGGCGGTCCCTGCTCTAGCTGACGCGCCAAAATGCGGGCCGAGGGGAAAGCCTCTGTGAGATCGGTTTGGAGCGATCGCACAATCTCCGCCGCATTTCTGTCCGTATTTAGCTGCACTAGCGCCTGCGCATACTGCGACTGATTGCGACGCTCACTCTTGAGGTTGTAGTAAAACTTTGGCGCACTTTCCCTAATAAACCAGTGAACGTCGTCTACTTTTGGATTGCTGAGGATGACGTCCCTAGCCTGAGAAATCTGCGCTTGGGTACGGGCAATTGCACTTTGCGGCGCAAGCTCTACTTCGACCTGGATCTGGTCGCGTGAGACAGAGGGGAAAAACTGTTGTTCTAGCGTGCCAGCGGCGATGAAGCCGATCAGTGGAATGGTGAGAGAAAGCGCGATCGCCAGCAGCGGTGTTGCCATCGTTCGCCGCAGCGTCCACTGGTAGGGCCGCGCCAGCATAGGCAAAGAAATCCCTTCTGCCCACCAGCTACCAGGTCGCAGCAGAAATCGCTGCACAGCCGCCAAAGGTCCGCGTTTGTTCGCCAACGTCTGAGCCTTTTCCTCCGTCTGCCCCAGCAGTCGCCCAGCCAAGGCCGCAATCACCGTCAGCGATAGCAACAGCGACGAAATCAACGACATAATCACATTCAGCGCAATCGTTCCAACAAACTCTCCGGCAGGCCCCGGCATTAGATAGATTGGCGCAAATGCCATGACTGTTGTCACCGTAGAAGCCAGCAGCGGCACTTTGATATAGTCAACTGTCTTGATCACCGCCTGCAAAGGTGGATCGCCGTGCTCTAGCTCTAGCTGAATCTCATCTACTGCGATAATGGCATTATCGATCAATAGTCCCAGCGCAATAATCAACCCTGTTACCGACATCTGATGAATCGGCACGCCCAGTACGCTCATCCAGCCAAACACGCTCAGCGCCGTGATCGGCAAGGCCGCGCCCACGACAAAGGCCGCTCGCCAGCCCATGGTCACCATCGTCACTGCCATCACCAGCAGCGCTCCCACAACCAGGTTAGAGATCAGCGTGTCCATCCGGCTTTCCACATAGCCGCTCTGATCAAACAATATCTCTAGTCGCACCCCTTCGGGTAGCTGCCTGTCAAACTCGGAGACAACCTGGCGCACCGCAACTGCCCACTGGTCAATTCTGCGCCCAGACTCCATCAATATGCCGAGCGCGATCGCAGGCTGGCCGCTGACAATCGCCATATCAGCCATCGGCTGCTGGAGCCCTCGACGCACCTCGGCAATATCGGTTAGCCTCGCAAACTGACCGTCGCCTGTCTGAATCGGAATCTGGCGAATCTGTTCTAACGTCTCTAGCTCGCTTTGCACCTCAATCGCCAAATCCTGCTGGTCACTGCGCAACTGTCCAGCGCTCACCTTGGCATCGCTCGTCTGAATTCGGCTCGCCAGCGACTGCGCCGACAGGCCCAAAGCCGTCAAATCTGGTGCATCGACTTCCACCACAATCTCTTCTGTTGGATTGCCAAACAGCTCTACTTCTTCTGTTCCCCCTACGCTGCGCAATTGCAACGCCAGCTCTTCCGCAAACCGCCCTAGAACTGCGTAATTTGGCTCACCCGGCAAATCCCAGCGCAGCGAGGCAATCACGCTGTAGGCCGCAATCTTCTGCTCGTCTAAATTGGGCTCGCTAGTCCCCACTGGCAAACGAGACTGCGCCGCATCTAGCTCATTACGCACCTTCGCCCAGACCGGATCGGCGTCGTCAATCGTATCGGCTAGCTCGATAGAAATAGAAGAAAACCCAACCCGAGAGGTAGAAGAGAGCAGCGCAATTTCTTCTAGTTCACTTAGCTCCGCTTCGATTACTTCGGTGACCAGCGCCTCGACTCGCTGGGCGTCCGCGCCTGGATAAGCCGTTTGTACAACGGCCACGCGACTCACCAGCTCCGGATCTTCCTGCCGAGGCAGTGCTTGAAAAGAGAGAAGCCCCCAGGCCAAGATCAAGATAATAGTGAGAACAAGAAGGCGGGTGTTGGTGTAGAAATGTTTAACCATTGCGAGCAGCGGTGGGAATTACGAGTTTGAAGGTGAGCAAATGAGAGGGTGATGGTCGGTGGTGGGGGTTGCGGATCTATCGATCCTGCTCTAGGCATAAAAGGGGAGTCACCTCAGGAGATGAAGAAAGGGGTAATCGATAACTAGTCAGAAACAAATTTGCTCGAAATATCTTCGCTAGGACGCACCTTCTGTTCAGGCACCAGCCGATGCGCACCGCTGGCAACCACAATGTCGTCAGGCTGAAGAGTTCCCGTCACTAGAACACGATCGCCCTCTTGATGCAACACTTCCACCGTCTGCGGTCTAACTACGTAATTAGCTGCTGAGCCTTCACCTTCTGACGGCTCTCCTGCCGACTGTTTAATATCCGTAGGCACCACCACATAGGCCGTCCACAGCCCACGAAGACTCTCCGTCAAAGCTTCTGCCGGCAGCCAAATTCCCGCTTGATCGATGCGTTCTGTTAGATTTAGCCGCACCGTCTGACCTGGATTCACCTGCGCTGCGGCTCTAGGCTCTAGCTCTAATACAACAGTTTGCGTCCGCGTCTGCGCATCGACTTCTGGCAGGATAGACGTAATCGTCCCGGTATACCTTTCTCCATTGATTTCAACCGTTTTTTCTTCTCCTATCTGTAGCTGATTGGCATCTTCTGCGGGCACGCCAATTCTCGCTTCTGGAACGCTGCTTTCCACCAGGCGAATTACCGACTGCCCCGCCCCCATCACCGTGCCAATATCGACCTTATGCTCTGCAACTCTACCGCTAAAAGGCGCGTTCAGCGTACTTTTAGCAATCGTCACGTCAATATCTGCAAGGCGAGCGTCTAACTGTTGAATTAGCGCATCTTGGGCGTCAAGTTGCTCTGGCCGAGTGCCGTTTTGTAGCTCTTCTAGCTGGCTGCGAGCCTGACTCAACCGCGCCTGCAAAGAGCCTTCGCCAAAGCTAAATTCGTCTAGGGCTTCGCGGGCGATCGCCCCCTGCTCATACAAAAATTCCCGACGAGCTAGCTGCGATCGCTGTAGTCCAATCTGCTGTTCCAAGTCCTGCACAGCGGCCCGCGCTACCGCAATATCTTCACTTCTAGCGCCAACTTCTAGCTCCGTTAACTGCGCGATCGCCCGCGCTTTCTCCGCCTCTATCTGCGCCCGCTGCGTTCGCAAATTCTGCACATCTAGCCGAGCCAGCGGCGCACCAGCCGAAACCTGCGACCCTTCCGATACCAGCAGCGAAATCAGCTGTCCACCCCGCTCAAAGCCTAGTTCACTCGCCCGCAGCGCTGCTACTTCTCCAGTAAATGATCTGGAAACATCATAGCTACTGACCCGCGATGCAGTGATTGTCTCAACTGGCAAACTGCTCTCGGTCGATACCGTTTCACTCTCAGCTGTTTCGGAAGAAAAGATGCCTGCCACGGGCACTGCGATCGCCAGCAACCCCAGCAGCCCCAACCCAATTAGCCAGCGAGGAGAAATTTGCCTGAACCATGAACCCGCAGACGACAGAACAGGATTGGAGGAAGGAGGACTCATAGAAAGTGCGTAGATAAGTGGGTCATTTTGTGCTTAAGATGGTGAAGCAATCAAACGAGCGTTTGATTTTTATTAAAACGTACGTTTGAAAAAAGATCAAGACCGGACTATGCCTCACGCTTCATCGATTGAAACCCAAGAACAGATTTTGAACGTGGCAGAGTGTCTGCTGGCAGAAAATGGCTATGCAGGGACCACGCTACGTAATGTAGTGAGCAAAGCCAACGTGAATCTAGCGGCTGTTCACTATCACTTTGGCTCTAAGGAAGATCTGCTCAAAGCGGTGATAGCGCGCATTTCTGGTCCGGTCGTTTCTGGTCAGCTAGCGGCACTAGCGGCTTTGATAGAAAAAGATGTGCCACTGAGTGTGGCAGCTATCTTGAGGGCCTACCTAGAGCCTGCGCTGACCTGTGCTATGGGCTGTCGTGAGGCGCATCCGCTGAGGGGGCAGTTTATTGGGCGATCACGCACCGAACCCGAACCTATGCAAAGCATTGCCGCCGAACAGTTTCAGCCCAGCACAGAGAAATTCCTAGATGCCTTGCAGCAGGCACTGCCAGATCAGACGCGATCGCAACTAAATTGGAAACTCGATCTAGTAGTCGCCTGCCTGATCCGCTCCCTTTTCAAAGCAGGCCAGCCTAACGCGGTGCTATCGACACACACGCCCGATGGTTTAGAGCAGGCAATCACAAAACTGATTGCTTTTTTGACGCCTGGATTAGAGAGTGATTAGCTGAAATTAACCAGGAAGATGCTTTTGACGCAAGACCTTTAGCGAAAGACTAAGATCGTAGGACCAGGCACTGTGCCATTCCACCTTCGACCTAGCTGGCATCTTCTTTTATTTTGACCGCATAGCTGGCATCTTCTTTTATTTTGACCGCCCCCAAGCTAATCGCTGGCTACATCGGCTGTAGCCGATTCTCGAAGCAGCCTCAGGTAAAGAGTTAGTATTGCCCAAACGTCAGCAGAAACCGAAAGGAGGCGAACTAACCCCCGAACAGAAAGAAGAGAACCGTCACGTTTTACCCCAGTTATAGAGTAAAAGCACCCAAAGCGGATAATGGGATTCGAACCCACGACATTTTGCTTGGGAAGCTGAAACTCTTTTAATATGCAGCAATGGTTTCGAGTTTTTTGGGTTTCCCATACCCCAATCGTACCCCAATAATTAGTCCAAAAAAGTCCAGCATTTCCGGATCAATCTACCAACTTCAGCTCGCTGTACAATCAATTGCTAGTAAGCGTAAAGCTGAGCCGTATTGGTATCGACAGCATGCGTGTATGTCGACCGCATGTGTATGAATATGTGTATAATTGGCGTATGCAGTTTGAATGGGACGAAAACAAGCGGCGGTCAAATTTGACCAAGCATGGATTCGATTTTTTGGATGCCTCTCAAGTGTTTGAAGGGCCAACCTTGACTTTTGAAGACGATCGGTTTGCCTATGGTGAGCAGCGTTTTATCACGATGGGATTCTTGAACGGTAGAGTGATTGTAATTGCCCATACAGAAAGCGAAAATAACGTCCGAGTGATTTCAATGAGGGAGGGCACAAAACATGAGCAAGTTATCTTCTTCGAAAACCTCTGAAACTGATTGGAGACGGATTGATGCTATGGAAGATTGGGATATTGATTTGTCTGATATTCCAGAAGTCACTGAAGCCCAGCTAAAACGGGCTGTGCTACGTGTGGGTGGGCAACCTGCTCAGAGAGGGAAACAGCGAGTGAATATGTTTTTAGATAAGTTCATCGTGGAGTATTTCAAAGCGCAGGCAGGCGATCGCGGATACCAAACGCTTATCAATTCAGCCCTAGTAGAATATATTCAAAATCATGATCTAAAAGAAGATTTACGCCACATTCTCCGAGAAGAGCTGTCTCGCGTGAAAAATGATGTATAGATGGCTCCAGGCTGTCTTCAACGCTGTATTTCCTGAGTAAGGTTGCCATTGATAATGAAATCTCCTCCAACGTTAACGTTTGACAGCATAGTCTGTGCATGAGCTGCGATCGCGTCCTCAGAAGTTTTCGGACTGTCTGAGCCAGTGTAGATAATTCTAAAACCAACGGATGAATCCTTAGTCTGAGATGCAAACATGAGATTAGTCGCAGAGCGGCAGAGCATAAGAGCAGATTTCCACGAACCACCTTTGGCAGGCTGCTGATAGCGGGATTCTTCTATCTCAGACTCATCGTTTGAATTTTTGAGGCACCATTCGCAGACATTCCCATGCATGTCGTACAGTCCAAATGGGTTTGCGATCACGAAAGCGTTGACAGGTGTAGTTCCTTTCCCACCTATGTTACATAGCTTATTGGTTAGTGTTTTCCCGAAGCAAAAAGGCGTTTGTGTACCGCCTCGACAGGCATATTCCCACTCAACCTCTGTCGGTAGTCGGTAGCTACGCTTCGTATATTTCGACAGTCTGTCACAGAACTCCATGGCATCGAACCAGGAGACTTGCTCTACAGGATTATTCGATTTAGTAAAGTGAGCAGGATTTGGATCCATGACGTCTTTTACCTTTGGCAATGAAGCAACAGCCTTCCATTGAAACTGTGTAATAGGATACTTACTTATAAAGAAATCATCAAAAGCTACCCAGTAAGGCCTGTCTTCGTCCGGCATACGCCCTTTTTCGGAGAGCGGAGAGCCAACTTTAGCAGTCTGAGCAGGCAGCTTAACCATCTCTATGAAGGCACCCTCCGGTAGTTTCTCAACAAAAATGTGAGCCTGCTTTGTCTGCTTACAAATCGTGTGAGCTGATTCATCAACAGAGATAGTTTCAAAGCTGCAATACGAGAGTGGCAAAGATATTTCCATTTAACTGCCATCAATTTTTGATACGGTCTGTATTAAATATTTAAAGGAATGCTCTGCGTCTTTTATCAAAATATAGAATGTAATCTATCAAAAATAAGACTTTACAAAAATAGTACATTTGAGCACTGTCGAGCAAAGACCCGGAGACCACTTTGAAAGACCACACTCAAGTTGATTGTATTTTGGACGCGTGGCTAGAGTTTATCCAAGCCAAAATGCTCAG
>JBCCOH010000019.1:0-55172 GCA_039111275.1 Cyanobacteria bacterium P01_D01_bin.1
CATCCCCTACCCCGGCGGCTGAGCGCAGCCGAAGCCCATGTCCACTGGCTCATCAAAAGTCTCCATCTACGCAGCCATGGCAGCGAATGTCGCTATCGGCATCGCCAAATTTACCGGAGCCTACATCAGTGGCAGCTCAGCTATGCTCTCGGAAGGCATTCATTCTGTCGTAGACTCCGTGAATGAAGTGCTGCTGCTGTACGGACTTAAACAGAGTGAAGCTGGCCCAGACGAACAGTATCCGCTAGGGCGCAGCCAGGAGCTGTACTTCTGGTCGCTGATGGTGGCGGTGCTGATTTTTGCGCTGGGGGGTGGTGTCTCTATTTTTCAGGGTGTACGCGGACTACAGTCGGTAGAAATTGCCAGCGATCCGATTGTCAGCTACTGCGTACTAGCGGCAGCGGCAGTGTTCGAAGGGGCGGCGCTAGCGGTTTCGATTAGAGAGTTCAAGAAGGCACAGTCAAATGAGGGGCTAGGACTGTGGAAGGCAATTGGCCAAAGCAAAGACCCTAGTTCTTTTATTGTGATAGTAGAAGATTCAGCGGCGCTGGTAGGCTTGGTAATGGCTTTTGCTGGTGTGTGGCTAAGTGAGACGACCGGGAATCCAATCTACGATGCGATCGCCTCTATCGCTATTGGCGTACTGCTCACAATAGTCGCCACTGCGCTAGTTACCAAAACCAAGGGACTGCTCGTGGGTGAAAGCGCCTCGCTAGAAACTCGTGAAAGTATCAAAGCAATCGTGCGCTCAGACAAAGCCGTCTCCCAGTCCGAAGCGCCGATTACTCTGCACCTGGGCCCAGAAGATATCCTGGTGGCACTAAACATTGAGTTTTTAGATGAGCTGTCGTCAGATGAAATTGAAGCCTCTGTCAGACGCATCGAAAAGACAATTAGAGAAGCACATTCTGAAGTAAAGCGAATATTTATAGAGGCGGCTTCGATGGACTAGATTAATCCGCTAGCAGAAACCACGTTTCTAGATCGTCAGCCTCATTAGAGTTTGTGCCCAGGTACAGATCGAACGGACTGCTAATAGGGGGTTGCTTAGTTTTGGAGCCTGTAAGTTTTGCTTCGAAGCTGCCGCGAACTCTGTAGATTTCTTTGATGTTTTGATTCTGTACAACCTCAGAACGTCCAACCTCAGAATTAGTCACTTTTTCTCTCGTTTCGACAGTGATCTTATCAATCCTGAAGTTGGGTTTAAGCTCTTCATTATCTGCGCTGACCAACAGACCTAGATCTTGCGCAATTGTCTGCTGGGTATGGCTGAGCTGCCGAGTGATCGCCATCCGAACAACCTGGTCAGGCGGCACCTGCGTGAACGCACTACAGCCGCTCAGTAGACCTGTGAACAGCAGCAGACAAACTAAAAATAGCAACCTCAGTCCTCTCATGATCACTCGTCTCAATCACAACGCATACTCGTTAGTATGCATTGTTTTCTGTGAGATGAAACCGTACCCGGTAAAGTAGATAGAGATAACAGAAGAGCGATCACATGGTGGATGTATTAGTCATTGGCTCAGGGCCAGCGGGACTATCTCTGGCAACAGCCTTAGCACAGCGAGGGTTAGAAGTAGAAGGACTCAGTCCAGTCGACCCTTCACAGCCGTGGCCTAATACCTACGGTATCTGGGCAGACGAGCTAGAATCCCTGGGTATGAGCGAATTTCTATCACATCGCTGGCAAAATACCGTTGCCTATATGGGCCAAAAGACCATCGCGCTCAACAGAGACTACGGACTAATCGACAGAGAAAAACTTCAGGATCACTGGTTAGAGCAGAGTACTCACTACGGTATTACCTGGCATCGAGGCAAGGCGACCAGCGCTACGCACGGGGCTAAGCGCTCTGAGGTGACAGATGAGAACGGAAAAACTCACAGCGCCAGACTAGTAATAGACACAAGCGGACACAATCCAGCCCTGATCAAGCGTCCACCACTAACAAAGCCAGTAGCATATCAGGCGGCATATGGAATCGTCGGACAATTTTCCGCGCCACCGGTTGAGCCTAATCAGATGGTGCTAATGGATTATCGGGATGGTTTCTTATCTACGACAGAAAAACGACTGCCGCCAACATTTCTATACGCCATGGATCTAGGAGACGATGTCTACTTTGTAGAAGAAACGTCTCTAGCGCACGTTCCAGGAATTTCGATGGAGACCCTAGAGAAAAGGCTGCACCAGCGACTAGCCCATCGTGGCGTAAAGGTAACAGAAACGCACCATATAGAGCGCTGCCTATTTCCGATGAACATGCCGCTGCCGGATTTGACCCAGGCAGTCGTTGGCTTCGGCGGGGCTGCCAGCATGGTGCATCCAGCGACGGGCTACATGCAGGGTGCAATGCTAAGGCGAGGTCCAGATTTGGCGCGCGCGATCGCACAGGCGCTAGATACTCAACAGTCGAGCCGTTCCGCTACCACAGCCGATATCGCTAAAGCTGCTTGGCAAATTCTTTGGCCCGAAGATAAATTACGCAAGCACTACCTCTACACGTTTGGGTTAGAAAATCTGATGGCGTTCAAAACCGCTGAATTGCAGCAGTTCTTTACGACTTTCTTTGAACTAGAACAATCTCAGTGGGCAGGATTCTTGGCCGATACCTCGACGCTGCCAGAGATTGTCCAAGCGATGCTAGTACTGTTTGGCCGCACCTCCAATCCCGTCCGATGGGGATTGTTTAGTTCTGTGTTTAACCACGGCAACCTGTTACGTCGAACCATCACAGCCTAGTCATATAGCCCGCTGATATAGCCTAGTATGCAAACCTTACGCTCGAACGAAATTCAGCTATTTGGCCTGCGATTACGATTGCTAGATGACAAAGCGCTCTACCTGCCTGATGCCCAAGCCTTATTGGTCTCAGATGTACACCTTGGCAAAGCAGAAACATTCCAGTCTCTAGGAATTCCGATTGCCAGCCGGATGAATGAAGAGAATCTGGAGAGGCTGCGATCACTCTGTCGTCAAACTCAAGCCAATAATCTGTTCATTCTAGGGGATCTATTTCATTCTCCTCAATCTCTCGTCCCAGACGTGCTAGTCAGTTGGGATACCTTTCTACAAGAGATTTCAGCGAAGACTACCCTAATCGTAGGCAATCACGACAGAAAGCTAGTCTCAGCGCTGCCGCCCCTATCGATGGACTGTCAGGTAGATGCAGTTGAGATGGGACCGCTACTGCTGAGTCATGAGCCAGAACTAAGACATCATTCGGCGCTGAATATCTGCGGTCATATTCATCCGGTGATTAGGCTGCGATCGCGCACCGACAGCCTTCGTCTTCCTTGCTTCTTCGTGGAGCATAGGCAGCGCCGAATGACATTACCCTCTTTTGGTGAATTTACTGGCGGCTACGAAGTAGAGCTGTGCCAAAGTGATTGCGCTTACGTGGTCTGTGAAGGTAGCATAACCGCGTTTTCACACCAGCGTGAGACCACATAGCAGAAGAGACAAGCTAGGGGATATAAACCAGCTCACTGGCCTGGCGGTATAATTATATACACGGAAAGTTCTTAAGAAAAATCAATAAAGATTTCGTGAAGCTAACTTTCGTCCAGTGCCTCACAGTCTTCCACTTGTTATGCTTCTGAACATAACAAAGACCACTTTACCCGCAGGGGAAACAGTTGTGGGCGTGGGTATAATCTCAACTAAAAGCAGATTATAGAAAACAACCAGTGAACGGTGCGAAACAGGCGCAGAGTTACAGCAAAAATGTTGTTCCACCTGCACAATGTATATTCGGATACATAGTCTATTTGGACGGTCTATTCGGATAGCGCTGATATTAGCCTGGGAAAAGAGCCAGTACTTATGGTCCTTTGAACACTGTTGCTTTGTTATGTTTTTTGCTTGGCCCACCTGGACCGCCCACCTGGCATCACAGAACGTATATCAGAGTTTTTGTGCGGAACGCTTTTAGATTGTCTGTATAGCGTCTTGTGGAGGGTCGACCAGTGCAGGAACTGTTATATTCTTCAATGACATCTGGAGACTGTTCGCAAAGCATAGGCAATGCTGTTGACACAGCATGGGTAGGCTTTAGCAACAGCGTTGCGGATCTATTGGCACAGAGATATCGACGCAAAGCTATCGAATTGAAGTGAGGACGCCATCATGGAACCGTATCTTGAACAGAAGCCAGCCCTCTCTATAGTTATTCCGGTACACAATGGGGGGGAAAGTTTTCGCAAGTCTTTGATTAGTATCAGCAAGTGGAGAGCTGATGCCGAGGTGATTATTGTCGCTGATGGAGAGTCAGACGGCAGTTGGAGACTGGTTGAAGAATACGGCTTCAAGCTGATCTTGCTGCCTGAATGTGGCGGACCGGCAAGGGCTAGAAATATTGGCGCAAGAGCGGCTTCTGCTGATCTTTTGTTTTTCACTGACGCCGATGTAGAGATTCATCCGGTAACGGTCCCCAGAATCATCTACGCATTCAAAGAGAACCCTGAACTGTCTGCGCTAATTGGCTCCTATGACGATGCGCCAGGTGCAAAGAACTTTCTTTCTCAGTACAAGAATCTGTTCCACCACTACACTCACCAAACCTCGTCTGAAAAGGCTTCTACCTTCTGGGGCGCGTGTGGAGCTATCAAGAAAGACATCTTTATATCTTTAGGTGGGTTTACAGAAAGCTACGAAAAACCCTGTATCGAAGACATTGAGCTAGGGTATCGGCTGCGGCAAGCAGGCCACCGGATTGCACTATGCAAGCACGTGCAAGTCAAACATCTGAAACAGTGGACACCTTTCACTCTGTTGAGAGCCGAGGTTTTCTATCGAGCGCTACCTTGGATGGCTTTGTTGCTAAAAATACGTCAGTATGACCCGCAGCAGTATAAAAAGTTTTCTAGCGATCTCAATTTGAAGTGGTCTAGTCGGGTCAGCGTTCTGCTAACCGCCTGCCTTTGTGTGTGTGTGATTGCATCTGTTTACTGGCTGCCTCTAATAGGGCTTGCTGCCTTGTCTGGGCTTCTACTCTTAGTGATCAATTGGCCTGTGTATCACTTTTTCTATCGAAAAAGAGGCTTTCGGTTTGCGATAGGCGTTGTTCCGTGGCACTGGCTTTACTACTTTTACAGCGGCCTAGCTTTTTTGATTGGCATCTGCCGTCACCATCTAAGTCACTTTCTAGCGGCTAGACGAATGAGCCCCACATAGAGTAGCCGCAGGCACAAGTAAAACACAATTAGTTTGATTCAATAGTTTTTTGGTTTCATTATTTTTGGGAAATACAGCGATGATTGACACGGTAGTAATGGGTGCGGGACCAGCAGGGTTGACAGCAGCCTACGAATTAGCAAAGAATGGCAAGTCTTCTGTTGTCTTAGAACAAGCCGATAAGGTAGGCGGTATCTCTCGGACAGAAACCTATAAAGGGTATCGGTTTGACATTGGCGGGCACCGCTTCTTTACAAAAGTAGGTGAGGTTCAGGAGATCTGGAAAGAGATATTAGGAGACGAATTTATTCAGGTACCTCGCCTATCCCGAATCTACTACCGAGGTAAGTTCTTTGACTACCCGCTTTCTATCTCTAGCACCTTAACTAACCTGGGCGTACTCGATAGCAGTATGATTATCATCAGCTATCTAAGATCCAAAATTAGCGGCAAAATCAACCCCGGCCCAGAAGCAGAAAACCTGGAAGACTGGGTAATCGAGAGATTTGGTGATCGCCTATACAGAACTTTCTTCAAGTCTTACACAGAGAAAGTTTGGGGCATTCCGTGCAACAAGATTCAGGCAGAATGGGCAGCACAAAGAATTAAAGGACTCTCTTTGAAAAAAGCAGTCATCAACGCTGCGTTTGGTAGCAACGACACCAAAACACTGATCAAAGAGTTTGACTACCCCATCTATGGCCCCGGTATGATGTGGGAGCGCTGTCAGGAAATCCTAGAAAGCCAAGGGTCGCCCGTTCATATGGAAACGCGGGTAACCAAAGTAGAGCATGACGGAAAAAACGTCAAGAGCGTTACGGCTCAAAAGGGCGACGAAACTATCGAGCTAGTAGGCAACAGCTATGTTTCTAGCATTCCAATTACGGCGCTAGTTCGACAGATGGAACCAGCCCCACCTGAGCCTGTTTTGGCCGCCGCGAACGGACTGAAATACCGCGATTTCTTAATTGTGCCTCTGGTAATCGACTTAGAAGATATCTTTCCAGATAACTGGATCTATATCCATAGCCCTCTATTCAAGGTAGGGCGAATCCAGAACTTCAAGAACTGGAGCATGGCTATGGTTCCAGATACCAGTAAGACCTGTGTTGGCATGGAATACTTCTGTAGTGAGGGGGACAGCCTATGGGAGATGTCTGACGAGGCGTTGATCAAGCAGGCTGGCGAAGAGATCGTGAACTTGGGCCTAGTGCCAAGCCTGAGCTATGTGAAAGATGGGACGGTCATACGCCAGAAGAAGGCATACCCTGTTTACGATGGAGAGTACCGTCAGCATCTAGACGTGATTCAAAAATACCTATCACAGTTTGAAAACTTGCAGACGGTTGGACGCAATGGCATGCACCGATACAACAACCAAGATCATTCTATGCTGACCGGGCTGCTAGCTGCGAAGAATATATTGGGCGAAGAACACGACTTATGGAATGTAAATGTAGAACGTTCGTACCATGAAGAATTCACAAAAGAGCAGTGGCAAGATGCTAAGCAAGAACTGAAGCAGCCGGTAGGAGCCTATGTGGCCTGACTATAGGTTCGGTCATTTGACTGAGGTACAGCTTGCAGGCTGAAAGCGTTGTGTCGCAACAGGTTAAGTGACGCACATTCCCCCTAGGCGCTAACCTTTTCTCTGAGTATGCGTCCGAGAAACGCTGTAATTCAGCTTTATTTTTGCTCTAGCGCTGTCTTAGCTCTATGAAACGACTTCCAACTTTTCTGCAACTATAGGCAGATGCTGGGTAGTTTAGATGCTCGTTACCCTGTGAAGTGGTATTCACTTTCAGACAGTCATAGCTGAGCAATCTATGGTGTTGATTTTTTCACTGGTAGGCGGACTGCTGATAGCAGTGGTTCTACAGCTTGTGTTTGCTGATTTGGGCATAGCCCTTGGACTAAGCCTGCTCAATCTCTCGCCTAGGCGCTCGGTGCTACAAGCCACGACAGACAAAGCTCTCGAGACCGAGACTACTGATGTCAACGCGGCTCCATCTGAAGAGAATGCATCTGAAGCTGATGAGCTAGCTAACAAGACAAGAGAAAAAGAGACCCAAACCGATGAGTCTGACTTTCCCTTGCCAATCACTCACCTGTTAGGGTTTAGTGTAGCGTTTGGGTTATCTCTGGTTATTTTCATTGGTGCACTGCTGTCTGTAGAATTCAGTGGATTGTTGGAACCTCGTAGAGGAATTATCTTTGGTCTGATTTTTTGGTCTACTTACTGGCTGTTGTTTATTTGGGCATGCTCTACAACAATAGCAGGAATAGCAGATTCTTTGGTCGGGGGCGCGATCACCAGCGGCAGACGGTTAATCTCCACGGTCAAACAATCTCTAATAAAATCTAACGAAACCAAAAGCGCTAACGAGAACTCTTTTGACAGTAATCTTAGCAGCGTAGCAGAACAACAAACCGCTATAAAACAGCTAACAGCAGAAGTCTCTAAGCTAGCTGATAAACAGAAAGAGATTCCCGATCTGCTAGATAGCCAAAAGGATGCGCTTTTTGCTCAACTTGACGCCATTATCACCGAAAGGCTAACTGAGCAAGGTTCTAAAGAATTTGAACAACCAGCGCCGTCTGAGTCCACTACAACAGAAGCCACTATAACAGAAGCCGCTACAACAGAAGCCGTAACAACAGAACCTAGTCAAAGCCCTCCGCTGGAAGTTACCGCTTCATCCTCGTCTGGGCTACTCTCGGAGCTACCTAGCTGGCAACAAATTGCTAGAAGCGTAATCGACCAGGTTGACCTATCAAATTGGGATATCGAGACGTTATTGCAGCAGCTCCCAGTAGACGCGCCAAAGCCCAGTACCATAGCTAGTCAAATTAGAGGACCTGTAGCTACTCTTTTACCGGAGACGCTCAGTCGTTCAGAAGACTCAGCGCTATTGTCAAACCTTACAGCTCATTCCACAAAATCGTCTACAGCTCACAGCGAGATACCACAGAATGAAACATTACAAGATGAAACACTGCAAGCTATTCAAACGAAGCTAGAAAACTATTGTCGATATACAAGCCTTAGCGCTCTCACTCCAGAAAAACTATTTGAAAAAGTCTGCCTACAGCTTCAAGAGCATGACTTGTTAGAGAAAGACTTTCTGTCCGTTCAGGGCGTTTGTTCTAAGGAAACGCTCAATATAGGCGATATAGAGACTGTACTTTCGAGACGTCAGAATCTGACTGCAGAAAGTAGGAAACAGCTAATTGATGCTCTCGAGTCAGCATGGCCAGCAGTTTTACCAAGGCTAGAGCAGGAAACAGAGCCGCAGTCGAAGGTAGAAGACAGCACAGTCACTACCCGAACTGCCTATCAAACCATAGATGAACTTTTTCAATCAATTGACTGGGGCGCAGTATCTCTAGAAGATATCAAGCCTGGGGTGAGAGAGCTGTTAACTCAGTTGGAGCAAGAGAATTCTCTAGAATCTATTGACTGGCAGGCGCTAATCTCGCAAGTCGATATCCATCATGATATGAAAGAAGAGCTTACGAACTGGTTAGAAACTGCGCTGAGCGACCAGCTACAGTCGGCTCGCCCACGGGTAATCCGTACGGCTAAAAATCTTTCTGAACATTTTTCTGAGCGAATTACTGACTACTTGAAACATAGAGAGAAGTCTGCTTTGCATCCTGTGAAGGCGGCCAGAGGGCTGAGTCAGGTGATTGGTAGTGCGATCGCCACCCTTCCCCATCCGTCAAATTTAGCAAAGCTAACTGATTTTCTAGAAGAAGTAGACATTTCCTTCGATCAAGTTCTGTGGGATAAAGACAGATGGCGGCAGACTCTAGAGAATCGTAAGGATATGACCACAGCAGAGATTCAACAGATCTTGGATTGGGGCGAACAGATATGGCAGCCTAAGGCCAAACAAATCGCTAACTGGCTACAGGCTACGCAGACTGAGATTAGAAAGCACCTGAGCTTGCTAGACAAAAACCTGCCAGAGAGAAACCCGCTAGGGAGAAAGCTGTTGGTAAGCGCAAGTGAACAACTCAAAGAACAAGTTAGTGAACAATCCGCAACCGTTCAAGCAGCCGTCTCTGAACAAATCACCGCCGTGAAAGAAGATATTCAAACACAAGTAAGTGCTGTAACAGGAGACATTCAGACACAGCTAGATAGCGGGCGAAAACAGGTTGTGATCGCAGCATGGTGGCTATTCATTGCCTTGGTTTCATCAGGTAGCGCCGCAGCAGGTGCAGGCTGGCTAGCGACTAATTATTAAATTCCTAAGCTCTGCGGAGTCACAATCAGCTGCCGACGGTGCACGCTGAGCCAGCCTTCATCTTTGAAGTCACGCAGCAGTCTAGTCACCGTTACCCGAGTTGTGCCAATGATGGTCGCCAGCTGATGGTGTGTGAGCCGAATCGTAATGCGCACACCATTGGGCCCTACCTGACCAAAGTCTTGAGCGAGCTGAATGATTAGGCTACGCAGACGGTCTGTCACCAGTCGTTTGCCCGAGAAAGCCAACCATGCCTCTGTCTGCTGCAGGCGACGTACCAGCTGGGGAAATAGCGCTGCCGACAGCGCCGGAGAAGCTTCCAATTCGCTAATGGACAGAGGGAGCAAGTGAGTCTCACATAGCGCTGTTGCCCAGTAGGGATGAATGTGAGTCAAAGACGCCCCAAAGGCCATTGTCGGACCACACAAACCCACAATGGTCTCATTACCGTCGGCGTGAATGGTATGTAGCTGAACCGTGCCACGGCAGATAATGTAAATATGCTGGGTCTGTAGTGGAATCGTTAGACCAGAGGTGTAGGTGACCAGCGATCGCTCTTCATACAGTCTTTCCAAATGCTCGACGAATGGAGTCGATGTCTCGCGAATAGGTACAGACGTGGTCAAAGACAAAACAGTTAGCCCCAATAGCTCTAATCTTTTAGTGCCATTCTTTAATACAAAAATTAAACGTAAAAAAAGAGTAGGTTAAGAGATGTATTCCAAAACACAGTTGTTTCTAAACCTTTTCTTAACCTAAAAGCTCTAAGTAATCGGTTCTAGATGCCGTACATCGGTGACCTGCCCAGTCACCGCTGCTGAGACCACCATTGCCGGGCTCATTAGCAAAGTCCGGCCCGAAGATGACCCCTGGCGCCCCTTGAAGTTACGGTTAGAAGAGGACGCGCTGATCTCTGTACCTTGTAGCTTGTCCGGGTTCATTGCTAGGCACATAGAGCATCCCGGCTCTCGCCATTCAAAGCCAGCTGCCTCAAATATCTTGTCTAGCCCTTCGGCCTCAGCTTCTACCTTCACCCGCTCTGACCCAGGCACAACAAAGGCTTTAACACCACTGGCAACATGACGACCCTGGGCAACCTTCGCCGCCTCTTTTAGATCGCTTAGCCGTCCGTTTGTACAGCTACCGATAAAGCAAACATCAATCTTGGTACCCTCAATTTGCTGGCCCGGCGCTAGCTGCATGTAGCGATAGGCTTCCTCAGCGATCGGGCGCTCGTCTGCTGGCATTGTCTCCGGTGTCGGAATAGCTTCATTAACCCCGATTCCCTGCCCAGGTGTAATCCCCCAGGTAATGGTCGGTGCGATCTCAGCCGCCTCAAATTTGACAACATCGTCATAGTCAGCGTCAGCGTCGCTGCGTAGGCTTTCCCACCAAGCAACAGCTTCATCCCACTGCTCAGCCTCGGGCGCAAAGTCACGTCCTTTTATGTAGTCGTAGGTAACCTGATCCGGGTTAACATAGCCGCAACGTGCGCCACCTTCGATCGACATATTGCACACAGTCATCCGCCCTTCCATCGATAGGCTTTCGATAGCGCTACCGGCAAACTCGTAGGCAAATCCCACTCCGCCCTTGACTCCCAGCTTACGGATGACGTGCAAGATGATGTCTTTGGCAAACACTCCCTCAGGTAGTTCGCCGTTCACCTCAATACGGCGAACCTTGAGCTTGGCAAGAGCAAGAGTTTGGGAAGCGAGTACGTCCCGGACCTGACTGGTACCGATACCGAATGCGATCGCGCCAAAAGCCCCATGCGTAGACGTATGACTATCCCCACAGGCGATCGTCATTCCCGGCTGCGTCAGTCCCTGCTCCGGCGCAATCACATGCACAATTCCCTGCGACCCAGAGCCCACGTTAAAGAACCGGATCCCGTGCTCAGTGGTGTTGGCCTCTAGCGCCGCCATCATTTTCTCCGCCATCGGATCGGCAAAAGGTCGCGACTGATCCTCTGTTGGCACAATATGGTCAACCGTCGCCACTGTGCGCTCTGGGTACATCACCTTCAGCCCGCGCTCGTTTAGCATCGCAAAGGCTTGTGGGCTGGTCACCTCGTGGATCAGGTGCAGGCCGATGAATAGCTGAGTCTGGCCAGAAGGCAGCGTACCTACGGTATGTGCGTCCCAAACCTTGTCAAAAAGTGTGCCTTTGCTCATGAGGATATCGGGCTTTAGAAGCGCTGAAAATGATTAGATGTGGAATCCAGTTTTCTATAGTAAACCATCGGCACGGACAGCCGCCTGCTGGATTCTCATAAAATGAAGATGGCGATTGACGTGTTGGTAGTCAATCAGGACCACGTGCTGGCAGTAGAAGCAAAGAGCAGTCTAAGCGTGACGGACGTTCAAGAATTTGTTGAAGACCTATCTCAGTTCAAAACGTTTTTCTCAGAATACGCACAGGAACAGCTCTATGGAGCGGTGGCGGGCATTGGCGTAGAATCGGGTACTGACCGCTATGCTTATCGGCAAGGGTTGTTTGTCCTGACTCAGTCAGGAGAAAGTATCGACATTTTGAATGATGAAGGCTTTGAGCCTAGGGCTTGGTAGGCAGAGCTTCCTGAATCTACGTATCAGGCGGCTTCAAGGGTTTGTCTATAGCTGTTATTCCTCTCGATTCATTCTTCCAAGTCGATGGCTGATAATAACAAGAGCGCCCGCTGCAATTCCCCAAAAAGCTGACCCGATGTTTAATAGTGTCATGCCTGATGCGGTCACCAAAAACGTAACGAGTGCTGCTTCGCGATCTTCTTCGGATAAGGCGATCGCTAAACTCTTGCCAATCGTACTTAGCAGCGCTAGACCTGCGATAGTTAGTACAAGTTCTTCTGGTAGCGCGGAAAACAAGCTAGCGACTGTCGCACCTAGAAGACCAACGATGATGTAGAAAATGCCCGCAGCCATCGCTGCAATGTATCGCTTATCTGGACTCTCATGGGCTTCTCTCCCCATTGTGATAGCTGCTGTGATGGCTGCTAGATTAATGGCAAACGCGCCAAAAGGAGCCAGTATCAAAGTAGCTACGCCTGTCCAACCGATTAGTGGCGAGATTGGTGTGCTGTAGCCGAATGCTCTGATCGTTGCTACGCCTGGTACGTTTTGAGAGGCCATTGTCACAACAAACAGGGGAAGTGCGACGCCAATGACTGCTGAGGCTGAGAATTGAGGCATTGTAAAAACAGGTCGCGCCAACTGCCATCGCACAGCCTCTAGCGTCAGTAACCCTTGAGCGCCCGCAATCATCACGCCAACAACAAATACAGCTAGGATCGTATAGCGAGGGACCAACTGACGAGCGAAAAGGTAAACGCAAAACATCGCAAATATCATCACAAACTGTGTCTGCATCGCGGTAAACACACTCAGTCCGAAGCGCAGCAGGACGCCGCCTAACATAGCAGAGGCTAGCGGTAACGAAATCGCGTTCATCACTCGCTCGAACCAACCGGTAAAACCACAAAGGGTAATGAGCGCAGCGCAGACTAGGAATGCGCCGATGCCTTCAGACATAGAAACATCAGCAGCAGCCGGGATAATTAGTGCAGCACCTGGTGTAGACCAAGCGGTTACAACTGGCATTTTGTAGCGCCATGAGAGCAGGATACTTGTGACACCAATGCCTAGCCCTAATGCCCATATCCATGAACCTATTTCTGCTGGCGTTGCACCTAGCGATCGCGCAGCTTGAAAGACAATGACTCCGGCACTGGTAAAGCCAACAAGAACAGATACAAATCCAGCAATCACCGCAGATAGCGAGAGGTCTCTAGCAAGGGTCATAGCTCGAACAGGGTTGCAAAGCAGCGCTAGTCTACAATCTATGAGTAGTTCTGTAATTGGACAAAATTGACTTTTTGGTGTCTAGTTCGATTGTTGCGCTTATCTACGCGCCGCTCGGTACTGACCGGGAGTTAAAGCATAAGCTTTCTTGAATGCGCGATTGAGATGGCTTTGGTCGTAGAAGCCCCAGCGTAGGGCAATGGTTGCGATCGCCTCTTCGCTATCGAGCGACCGTTTTGCGCCCAATAGCTGGCATTGTTTCTTATAGCTATGAGGCGGTAGTCCTACCTGCCGATGAAAGCAACGAATCAGATAGCAGGGATTAAGATTGGCAAACGCTCCAAGTTCATCGAGAGTGATGTTCTTTGCACAGTGCGCTTCGAGGTAGGCAAGGACTCGTTGAACTGTCTTATGTTCAGACCCTGTAGAACGATGTGCTGGTAGCGGCTGAAGATGTCTGGGCAACAACTGGGCAAAGAAGTGAAGCAGTTTAGATTGTTGCTCTAGCTTCTGTGCAGAGGTACTTACTAGCGCATTAAAGGCTTGCTGAAAAGCGACTTGAAGAGACGGGTCGTCGATAACCATCTTGGAAAAGCAAGGTAACCCGTTCTGTATTGGTTGTTCTAGCTGAGTTAGAATTTGCTCCAGTGCCGATGGCAAAATGTAGATGTTCTGGAAGAGCCAGCGATCGCTGTGGGGTGCAACTTCCCCAGTGTGAATCTCAGCTGGATTAATGCAGTTGAAGCTTCCTGGACTGTGGTAGTGACTTCGTCGTTGATGGACACACTGCCCAGCGCCGCTACGATTCATACCGATTGTGTAAGCATCGTGAAAGTGCTTTTCAAACCGATGGTGGTACAAGTGAGCTTCGTAGCACTCAATGCCGCGAAGTGACGTTTTCCAGGACTGAACTTTGTCCAATTGGTTACTCTTCAACACAGCCCCTCAAGCGAGTCTTGAACGACAGGTGATACTTATCTATCAAGTGTATGTAGTCTGCTTCCCTCGGGCATAAGCTTTGTCAAACAGTGATTCTAACTTGGCATGCGTTCCCCTAATTTGCTCAATTACGGCTTTTCCCCATTCTAAATAGTCGTTGACCCGAGTAGCTGACCAGTCTTTAGGTGGAGTAGTGGTGATATCTCGCAGGTTAGCAGTTTTGTCAGCGAGTTTGACTAATTTGGCGCGATCGCTTAACCCAGCAGCATGATCAATCTGTTGCTGTTTCCTCACCGCCTTTGGCAAAGACTTATCATCCGTTACCTCCGCAACAATCGCTTTGACTGCCTCACCAAACTGTTGCTCAATCTCTTCAAACGTAGTTTCTGTATCTTCTACGGTGTCATGCAACAACGCGGCAATCAATACGACCTCATCCGTTACGCCTGCCTCATTTAGCAGGATATTAGCAACCGTAATCGGATGATTAATGTACGGTGTCTCATGATCCTTCCGCCTTTGATGACGGTGCTTGTATGCAGAAAAACTCAGCGCTTCTAGGAACTGTGCGCTTATCACTTTATCCGAACTAGCAGAACCTTGAATCAGTACTGTAGAAGTCATAGAAACCGAAGAATGTTGCTGTTGAACCGCTTTAGATGACCCCTTTAGAACTAGGAATCTTGCCAGCTCTACGGGGATCGACTTCTGTCGCCATCCGCATCGCTCTAGCAAACGCCTTGAAAGTAGCTTCAATAATGTGGTGAGAGTTGATACCATCTAGCTGCCGAACATGCAGCGTCATCTGCGCGTGATTAATAATTGCGACGAAGAACTCGCGCACTAGCTGCGTATCATAGGTGCCGACTCGTTGAGTGGGAATCTTTAGACCATAGCTGAGATGAGGGCGACCAGAGAAATCCAGAGAAATTTGCACCAGGGCTTCGTCTAGAGGGGCGATAAAGTGACCGAACCGGGTAATGCCTTTGCGATCGCCCAGCGCCTGATGTAACGCCATCCCCAATGTAATCCCCACATCTTCATTCGTATGGTGATCATCAATCTCAATATCGCCAGTTGCCCGCACTTCCAAATCGAACAACCCATGGGAAGCAATCTGATGCAGCATATGGTCGAGAAAAGGAATGCCTGTATCAGCTGTGCATTTACCCGTACCGTCTATGTTCAGCGTTACCTGCACATCAGTTTCCTTCGTTGTCCGGTTGACCGATGCTGTCCTCAGCGTCTGCGGATTGACCTGAGATGAGGAAGTCTGCGATATTGCCGTCGAAAACGAACTAGATGAGACTGAACGAGTACTAGAGACCATAAGCTTGTGCAATGAGTGAACCAACCTTCATCAGGCCAGCAGATAAATCAGTAATTCCTTAATCTTACGACTTCATCTAAATACCTACAAAAGCTCACAGTAGCCAACCGCTACCGAAACGGAGGCTGAGCGGAGTCGAAGTCCCCTTAACCCTTCTCAACGATGGATTGAATCTAGCTGTCAGAGCTAGCATAATAGGCAATAACTCACCTATTAGCGAGGCTAGAGTCCTATGTCAATTAGTGAACTCAATCATCTCATGACCTACGTGATTGAAGGCTGGGCGCTGTTTAGCTTGGGTTCTGTCAGCTTAGGCTTTGTCTCATTTGTCTCTCGTCGCATTCAAGAAGACCTAGAAGCTGAGGCGCTATCACAAGCTGATGAAACGGTTGTCGAAGCAGATGTCGAGCTAAAAGCCAAAGTAGAGGATGTAGAAGCCGCTGATGTCGCTCGGCTCGAAGAGGTTGCCGCTGTATCTGAGCAGTTAGCAAAAACAAATGATTCTCAGTCAGATGGGTCTTCTGTTTCGGTATCAGTATAGGTTGCTAAGCATGACTTACACGGTCGCTCGCTATCAAAATTATCAAGATTACATAGACAACTGTACATTGAGCGATGGTGACTATCGCTTACTCAGCACTGGAGAAGTGATTCGATTGCCTCCAGAAGATGATAGTAATTTAGTGTGGGCGTTTGAGCTGAAATTACTACTAGCAGCGGTTCCAGGGCTTAGAAAACTGATACGTGGTAACGATACAGAGTTAGAGGTTCATCCGGTGGGTGATCGCTGGATGAACCGAAAACCTGATGTAATGGTTCTACAGCCTGAACATCGCGAGCTTTTTGAAGTAGGTAAGTACAGTGCTGTTAGATTTGGAATGCCAGCACCTGCTTTTGTAGCCGAGTTGGTTAGTCCGGGTAGTGAAAGCAGTACCAACTACAAGCGCGACTATATTTGGAAGCGTCAACAATACGAGTGGTGGGGCATCCCAGAATACTGGATAGTGGATCGCCATCGAGCTAAGGTGACGGTGCTACTACTGATTGATGGTATTTATCAAGAAACTGTTTATACAGGCGAGATGACGATTCGCTCAGCAAGTTTTCCTACCCTGGTTGTCACACCGAATAATATGCTGAATTAAGCCAAATTGTCTTCCCAAGATGGATGTTTGAACCAGTCTTGTAAGAATGTAGTTAGTAGCTGGATTTTTGTGGAGAGGTGTCGGTTTGTGGCGTAGCAGAGTTTAGCCGTGAGTTCGGACGGGCAGTAGTCTGGCAGAACAATGCTAAGCGCTTTTGACTTCAGGGCGTCGCCGATGATGAAGGTGGGCAGTAGGGCAATGCCGACTCCGGCGATCGCACTTTCTCTCAAAACCTCACCATTATTGGAATAGCTCCGGCACTTGATCGAGACCGTATGGATTTTGTCTGGTCCAATCAACTGCCACTTACTACCCGTCGCCAAATGCCCATAGTGCAGACAGTCGTGCTGCCGTAGGTCATCTGGATGGGTAGGAGTGCCATGAATCTCTAGATACTTGGGCGCAGCGCAAAGGACTCGGTAGATGGGTGAAAGCAGATGAGTGATTAGAGAATCTTCGGCCTGATCTTCAGCAATTCGTAGCGTCACGTCGAAGCCTTCCTCGATTAGATCGATGAAGCGATCGCTCAGCGTAGTCTGCACCTGGATATCGGGATATTGGTACGTGAACTGTGCGATCGCCTCCGCCAAATGCATCGTCCCAAACGACATCGGCGCATTAATCCGCAGCGTCCCCTTCGGCTGCATCTGCATCTGAGTCACCGATAGCTCCGCTGCCTTCACCTCCGCCAAAATATTTACACAGCGCTCGTAATACGCCCGTCCCATATCCGTCGGACTTACCCGCCGCGTTGTCCGCTGCAATAGCTGCACGTCCAATTCTTCCTCTAGCTGTGCTACTAGCTTGTTCACCACCGAGCGAGACAGTCCCAAATGCCTTCCCGCTGCCGCAAATCCGCTGTGATCCACGACCTCAACGAAGGTACGCATGCTCTCTAACTTATCCATAAATAGTCGTTGCTACCAATGATGCAATTGTATCTAAAAAGTTGACAATATGAATATAAAATAGACTATTGTATTTTTATTGAGGTCAATGCATAATAGAAACAAGCAAACAGACGTTTCATTAAGGGAGTCAAAACAATGCTAGCTATTCGTAAAGCAACCGATCGTGGCGCTTCAAACTTCGGCTGGTTAGACAGCAGACACACTTTCTCCTTCGGTGGCTACATGGACCCACGTAACATGGGCTTTAGCGATCTGCGAGTCATCAACGAAGATCGTGTTGCCCCTGGCGCAGGCTTCGGCACCCATGGCCACCGTGACATGGAAATCATCTCCTATGTGATAGAAGGCGAGCTAGCTCATAGAGATAGTATGGGCACAGGCTCTGTCATTCGTCCTGGCGACGTGCAGCGAATGAGTGCAGGTACAGGCGTCACCCATAGCGAAATGAACGCTTCTGACGAGAATCCCGTACATTTCTTGCAAATTTGGATCTTGCCCGAATCAAAAGGTCTAGAGCCCGATTACGAGCAAAAGCACTTTGCGACCGAAACCCGTCAAGACCAGTGGCGGCTAGTCGGCTCTCGTGATGGCAAAGACAACTCCGTCACTATTCATCAAGACGTTAACCTGTATGCCGCTAACCTGACCAAAGGCGCACAGCTTGGCTATGGCCTAGCGCCCAACCGCAAAGCCTGGTTGCAGGTAGTGACAGGAGCCCTACAGTTAGACGGCCAAACTTTGGCGGCTGGTGATGGGCTCGCCTTCGCAGATCTAGATTCTCTTTCTGTTGTAGGCGCTGATGACAACACACAAGTTCTGTTGTTTGATCTAGCTGCCTAACAGACTAAAGGAGGGTGTATTTGTACCTGTTTAGCGTATACACCCTCTAATCTCTTGTTCCTTTTCACCTCAAGCGTCGAAATCTAATGAAAATTCTAAAAATCGATTCCAGTGCCCAATACGAGAACTCTGTCAGCCGCCAGCTAGCAGAGGAGTTAGTCCAAAAGCTACAGCAAACTGCGGATGCAGAGGTCATTATTCGAGACGTGGCGAAGGGATTACCTTTTGTCGATGAGGCTATGGTTGTTGCTTACAACACACTAGAAGAAGATCGCACGCCAGAACAAAAAGAAACACTTGAACACTCTGATGCGCTAGTTGCAGAACTGCAGTCTGCGGACACTATCGTGATGGGTGTCCCTATTTACAATTTTTCAGTACCTGCTTCGCTCAAAGCGTATATCGACCTAGTCGCTAGAGCCGGACTGACTTTCACCTACTCTTCTGAGGGACCGAAAGGGCTAATGCGCGATCACAAAACATACCTCATCATCACCTCCGGCGGCACCCCAGTCGGCAGCGAAATCGACTACACCAGCGGCTATCTCAAGCACTTTCTCAGCTTCCTCGGCATTACAGACGTAGAAATCATTGCTGCAGACAGCCTTTCTCGAACAGACTCAGACAAGCTCTCGAAAGTTCGTCAGCAGATTGCCGCCGTGTGATTTCTATTCTTTTTCATTTTTCGCAGAATCTGGAAACATTTTTGAATTTGGAAATATCTTCCCTAGAACGTCGTAATAGATGCCTATATAGGTTGCGACTACAATCAGAGAAAATCCGCCTAGCAAAGTGAATATCCCGATCAGAGCACTTTGTCTAACTGTCGAAATCAGAATCATGTTTTGTTCCTATCAGTAGTAACGAAGCAGTCAATAAACAAGCAAAAGCGAGAAGAAAGAAGGATAGCACAACGGCATAGATGGCTAATGTAGATGTAAAAACAACATCATAACCGCTGACTCGTACAGTGTTACCCGGAACGTCTAACGTCAGTATGAAGACGATGCTGATGAATGACGCGAGTGCGAGAGAGGTGCCTGAAAGTACTTTCACAATTGTCTGAATAATTTCCCTGTATACTTCGCGCCTGGAGAACATGTGTTTTGAGCTTACTGCTCTATGAGGTTGCTATAGCTTTTAGTACCCGCTGAGTTTCCTTGTTACTCACCTGATTTGTCACGAACGCCTTCCCAACACTCATAGGCAATACAAAACGGACTTTGCCTTCTTTAACTTTCTTATCGCTTTTAAGCGCAGCTAGTATCTCTGTAATACTAATGCCCTTAGGAAGTTGAGTAGGTAGCTGAGTTTTCTCTAGTAGAGCTTGTTGCCTTTGGGTAGCAGATTTGTTCCAAGCGCTTTCCTCTATCTCCTCTGCAATTTTTGCGGCAGCAACCATGCCAATAGCGACAGCCTCGCCGTGATTGATTTTGCTGTAGCCAGTCAGGCTTTCTATCGCATGACCGACTGTATGGCCGTAGTTCAAGATGGCGCGGATACCTGCTTCTTTCACGTCCTGGCTGACGACATCGGCTTTGGCTTGGCAGGAGTGGGTCAGCATTGTTTGCAGCAGTTCGTCGCTGACTTCGGTATAGTCGTCTAGCCGCTCAGCTGCTTCTAGCTTTTCGAACAGTGGCCGGTCCCAAATGACGCCGTATTTTATTACTTCTGAGACGCCCGCACGAAATTCACGTATGGGCAGCGTTTCTAGCACTTGCGGATCAATTAAAACAAGCTGGGGTTGATGAAATGCGCCGATGAGGTTTTTACCTTTGGGGTGGTTGACGCCTGTCTTGCCGCCCATAGAGGCATCGACCATCGCTAGGAGTGAAGTGGGCACTTGGATGACCGAAATGCCGCGCAGCCAAGTGGAAGCGGCAAATCCAGTCATGTCGCCAATGACGCCGCCGCCGAGGGCGACCATGGCTGAACTGCGCTCTAAGCGGTTTTCGTAGGCGACATCATGGATTTCGGCGATAGAGGCCATATTTTTATACTGTTCGCCCGCGGGGAGGATGCAGTGGCAAACGTTGTAGCCAGCTTGGGTGAGTGACGCGATCGCCCGCTCACCATATAGATCAAACACCACCGGATTCGACACTACCAGTAGCTTTTGCCCCGGCTTAACCAGCGGCTGATCCTCGCCCGCTAGCCACGGCCCTAGATAGTCCAACCCACCCGGCACAATCCGAATGTCATACGAATCTTGAGGAATATTGACGCGGATAGAGGTCTTCATAGGTGATGTGCGAGGGTTTATGTTTCAATGAAAGAGTGTTTAAAAACAGTCTAGGAGAAATAGGAGATAGCTATTATGGGCGCAGTTGTTTATGGTGCATGGCTAGTCGCGCTGTTTGGAGTGGCAATGGGTCTTTACTTTGGCTTGCGAGCAGCCAAGCTGATCTAGGCCACTAGAGAGTATTTCGGTTTCTGTTTGAGACTCAAAATCCAAAACCAAGAGGGACGAAGAAGATAAGGCATGTAGTCTAGTTTCTTTGTCCCTTTTGCATAGAGCGGCACAGGCAAGGTGACCTACAGATACTTTTGTAGTAGTAACGATAGTTTCTCTTTGATTGCTTCGGGCGCTTTGTCCAAAGGTGTGATAATAGCGAACTTGAGAGCTGAATGAGCCTCAGATTCTGGTGGATTCGCTGCTAGCTGTCGCACAATCTCTTTGATTACCTGCTGAGCATTCACCGCGTTCTTTTGCAGATTGCCAATCACCATCTCTACGGTCACACTGTCGTGGTCCGGGTGCCAGCAGTCGTAGTCAGTCACCATCGCCAGGGTAGCGTAGGCAATCTCAGCTTCTCTGGCGAGCTTGGCCTCTGGCAGATTCGTCATCCCAATCACAGTCGCATCCCAGCTACGGTAGAGATTTGATTCGGCCTTTGTCGAAAAAGCCGGACCTTCCATACAGACATAGGTGCCGCCTCTATGGAGCGTGACCTCCTCGAAGTTTTGGCTCTCTACCGCGTCAGCGACGACCTTCGCTAGGTTATTACAAACCGGATCGCCAAAGGAGATATGGCCAACGATGCCCTCTCCGAAAAAGGTGGAAATCCGATTCTTGGTCCGGTCGATGAACTGGTCAGGAACGACCATATCAACAGGCTTTGCCTCGGCTTTTAGCGAGCCGACTGCCGAGGCGGAGACTAGATAGTCTACGCCGAGGCTTTTCATCGCATAGATATTGGCCCGAAAAGGAAGCTCTGAAGGGGTTAGAGTATGCCCGCGTCCGTGACGAGCTAGGAACGCTACCGGAACGCTGTCGAGCTTGCCAACGATTAGCGCATCAGACGGATCACCAAAGGGGGTCTCGATTCTGACTTCTTGGACATCGCTGAGAGCGTCCATTTGATAGAGACCGCTGCCGCCAATAATGCCAATCTTGACTGGATACTCTAAATGCACTGTTCCAGAAGCGACCATCAATTTTCCCTGTTGGACCGTCAAGAGGAATTTTACCGTTTGCGCTCATCTTTAAGTGAGAATGGCTTGAGATGTTTTTTATCTCAAGGTTTTGCGATCGCGGATTCCACAGATAATTGACTAATGCAATAACGAGAGCGTAGATAGACTTACGAAGAAAATGGCGCTATCAATGTTGTCAGTCAATCGAACGGCTTTGGGTTTGGGTGCGCTTGGAATGAGCCTGCTAGCGCTAGGAAGTCAGCCGGCGCCTGCCCAAGCGGCAAAGATAGCTGCTCTGCCAGCGGCAGCGCTGCCAATGCCCACAGCTAGTTCGGAAATTCTAGAAGCGAATCAGCTATCGGATCAGGGGGTAGAGGCATTCACTAGAGGCGATCGCACCGCTGCTTTTGATTACTGGCAGCAGGCTATGCTGCTGTACCGAGTCGCAGGTGATCGCACCAAAGAAGCCCGCATGCTCGAAAACCTCAGCGTCATTTACCGTCTAACCGATCGCCCCGCAGAAGCGGTCAACACCAGCCTTCGAGCCTTCAACATCTACCAAGAACTAGGCACGCTAGACGATCAGCCGCCCGTCTTTCTAAATCTAGGTAGCGCCTACCGATTTGCTCAGCAGTACTCAGAGGCGATCGCCATCTACAGAGACGGATTGCGCCTCTATCAGCAGGCAAACGATTCCACAGGCGAACGGATTATCCTGGCACTACTTGCAGATACCTACGCTGATATTCAGAACTACGCCGAAAGCATCCGCTATCAGCAGCAAGTCCTAGAAATTGCCAGGCGTACGAATAACTCTAGGGTCGAAGCTGAATCTCTCTCAGCCCTAGGCTATGCGCATTTTCTGCTTGAAGACTACGCTCAGTCCGTTATCTACTATCAACCTGCCCTAGCGCTGTTTCAGCAAATGGGCGATCGCCCTCAAGAAGTCGCTATTCTTAATAACCTAGGCCGCGCTGCCGACTTAAACGGCGATGCAGAAACCGCGCTAGATGCATACCAGCAGGCGCTGACTATCTTTAGTGCACTCAACCGACCTGAGCAAGAGGTCCATTTGCTAATCAATATTGCTCAAGCTCAGATCACGGATGGTCAGCTAGAAGCCGCGATCACCTCCTTCCAAAAAGTCGTCACCCTAGCAGAGCAGCTTCGTCAGCAGGACCAGTCAGCTTTTTCACCTCGACTAGAAGCCGCCTACCGAAAGCTTGCCGTACTGCTACAGCAAGCGGATAGGAGCTTAGAGGCTCAGCAAGTTTTAGGACTAATCTAGAAACCAGCTTAGACACTAGTTTAGATTGGTCCGCTATTTGCTCTAGACACTTCATTTTCCGGCTTTGACTGTAGTAGCCACAGCCCTGTGTAGGTCAACCCCGAATCATCCGGTCGCACTAGCAAAAAATGCAGCCCCCTCGCCGCAATCTTTCGTTCTGTAAACGTTCGAGCAGCGGCAGCAACCGCCTCATCCTCAAACGTAGCCATAATCCAACGGTCGACCAATCCCGCCTCTAGCAGCAGCCCATCTGGGATCCCTGCAATGTACTGGAGCATTATCGGTCTAGCTGACTGTAGCCACTGAGCTAATGCCATTGACTGACGACCACCATCGACCACAACACCCGGAATTGGCAGCGTACTAGGCAGTCCCAAGCGGATAGGCATTAATTCAGACGGAATCGATTGAATCGGGATTGGCTCGTAAGTCAGCCTTTTTAGCTCATCCGTGCTGATGGTTGCGAACTGCCATCCCTCTCCCATCAGATGATCGGCAATAGGCACAGGCGCAGGACGATCTAGTGCAATTGGCTCGTAAGCATCGCCAGTGTAGCTATCTAGATTTGGATACCAGGCGGCTCTCTGTAGTAGCCAGCGTTTGAGAGCGGACGCTTCTCGCTTTGGCTGAACGCTCACCGGCAGGTCACGACAGGCCACTTCGACCAGGCTGACGGACTGCGGACGAAAAATCTCTATGTGGCTAGGCCAGCCGCCAGCGCGATCACATGCTATTTCTAGCTGACGCCGTATCCAAGGCGCATTGGCCTCGCTCTGCGGACAAAACTCACCATAGGTGAAAGCCAGCGTCTCATCGCAGACTAACAACTCCCAAAGTGGGTTGCCCCGAGTGTCTTTTAGCGGACGGCGGTAGAAGTCAAGTTGCCAGGACATGGAAGAGAAGGATGAAGTAGGAAGGCTGTGGGGCTCTGCCCTTCTCAAAGAGAAGAATGAATAGGTCGTTTACCTTCTTACCTACGACACTAGAGCTGACACGGGTTCAGTCTTAACGCTGGTGTGCGGAAAGTATTGCTGATCTACGTATTGGGCCACCATTCGATCGGTATTAAAAAAGGGCGCTATGCTGCTGATCGATGCCTTCATCATGCGTAGCCAGCCGGGAGAAACGCCGCTGCGATCGCGCTTGTAATACAGCCTGGCAATATCGCGCTCTAGCAGGGTGTAGATTACGTCTGCATCTCTAGCATCTTGTGCGTCTTGTGCGTAGCTATCGGATTCAGGCGTATTGCCCAGACTAGTCACTGCCGCCTCACCAATCGCCCAGCCGTTAATTCCGGGGCGATAGCCTTCGTACCACCAGCCGTCTAGCACACCCAGGTTCAGCCCCCCGTTCAGAGCTACTTTCTGACCTCCAATACCGGAAGCTTCTAAAGTCCGTCTGGCGGTGCTAAGCCATAGATCGACGCCCTGAACCATCAGCTTGCTGGTATAGAGGTCGTAGTTCTCTATGAAGGCAATGCGATCGCGTAAATCGGGATGGCGGCTCCATTCCATAATTCGCTGAATGATTCGCTTGCCATCGTCGTCCTCAGGGTGCGCCTTGCCCGCAAAGATAATCTGAACCGGACGCTTCGGATGAGACACGATTTGAGTCAGATGCTGCAAATCTCGAAAGAGTAAATCGCTGCGCTTGTAGGTGCTAAATCGACGCGCAACTCCTACTGTCAAGATGTTAGGGTCGAGCAGTCTAGCCACTGCGTTGATGTCGTCTTGGGCTTCGCCTCTAGCCAGGCGCGACTGCAAGATGCGATCGCGCGTATAGGCAATCAACCTGGCTTTCAAGATGCTGTGTCGATGCCAGAGCTGAACATTGGGAATGGTCTCTACCCGCTTCCACTGTTCGGTTTTAGTCAGCGACTGGGCCCATTCGGGTCCCACATACTTATCAAATAAGTCCCCAATTAAAGGGGCTACCCAGCTACGGGCATGGACGCCGTTGGTAATATGGCCAATGGGTACCGCTTCTATTGGTTTCTGAGGATAGAGATCGCGCCATAGCTGACGAGACGTATAGCCGTGACGTTCACTTACCCCGTTAGCAGATTGAGTTAATCGCAGCGCTAGCCTAGTTAGGCTGAACTGGTCATTTTCTGTACCTAGCTGACCTAGCGTCAAAATTTGACTAGAGGACACGCCCGTATTCTGCATGTAGGCAGCTAAGGCTTCGCTGATAGCATTAGCGGAAAAGGTATTGCCAAAAGGCACCGGAGTGTGAGTAGTGAACCGAGCGCGATCACGAACAGCCTGCTGCAACTGCTCGAATTCGAGTCCGGTTTCCTCCTGCGCCTGTCGAGCAATCTCTAGTAGTGCCAGCGCCGGATGGACTTCGTTGAGGTGATACAGGACTGGCTCTATGCCGACTGCTTGAAGCGCTCGCACACCACCAATGCCCAGCAGCATCGCCTGTCCTAGCTGCACTTCTGGATCGCCGTTGTACAGATGACCAGTTAGCTCGCGATCGCGCTCATCGTTCTCCATCAGATCGCTATCCAACAGATACAGTGTGCTTCGGCCTAGGTGCGTTTTCCATAACCTCGCCTTGACCGATCGCTTCCCAATCGCCACCTTTACCGTAATCGGTTGACCAAACTCATTGCACACAGCTAGTAAAGGCAGTCTATCAATGTCATTGTCGACGTAGTTAGCCTCTTGCCAACCGCTGCGGTTGAGCTTTTGCTGAAAATACCCCTGCTTGTAAAGCAGCCCGACACCTACTGCTGGCATACCCAAATCCGACGCCGACTTGAGATAGTCTCCGGCCAACACACCCAATCCTCCGCAATAGATCGGTAGCGATTCATGAACGCCAAATTCTATACAAAAATACGCTACCGGATGGTCGCTAGAGACTTCAGGCACTTCTCGGCTAGCCCAGGTTCCCTCCGCGCTTAGATAGTAATCTAGCTGGGCGGCTAACTTTTCTAGCCTAGTCAGATACGTTGGATCCTCAGCTAGCTGCCAGAGCCGATCGTGAGAGACGCTTTCTAGCAAAGCTACTGGGTTGTGGTTGCACTGCTGCCACATCCCTGGGTCAATAGAGCTAAATAGAGACACTCGCTCTGGTGTCCAGCTCCACCAGTAGTTGTAAGCAAAATCGGCCAGCCGCCTAACCGGAGCAGGGAGCTTGGCGCTAAGTTGAGCAATCGCATTCATAGCAGTTGAGTGAGGAAAAATCTAGTGAACGACGCCTATTCACGTTCATTGCCGTTCATCGCAGACGGATACGTAAAGTGTGCTGTCTCGCCCTACAAATAAGGTTATATTTAATCGAATAAGCTGTGGGAACAGATTTTCCGCTCAGCGGTTTCTTCTTAGCAGCTAATTCCTGTTCATTTTTACTTACCCATGACTCTTGCTCTCACCCAGTTTGGCGATCGCATGTCCCACCTAACCGGGGTGCGGGCAATTATGAAAGACATCATCGAGACCCTAAATTCTAGTAAGGGCTCAGGAAGAGAATTCATTAACCTCAGTGCAGGTAACCCAGTTATTTTGCCAGAAGTCGAGCAGTTATGGCGCGATTGCACTGAAGATTTGCTCGCTAGCGACGAATACGGTGAAGTCGTCTGTCGCTATGGCGCTAGTCAAGGATACGAGCCACTAATCGAAGCCATCCGTGATGACTTCAACCAGCGCTACGGCCTCAGCCTTAGCGCCCGAAACATCTTAATCACGCCTGGTAGCCAAAACCTCTACTTTCTAGCGGCTAATGCACTAGGTGGATACAGCTCTAACGGTCAGCTCAAAGATATCGTCCTACCGCTAAGCCCTGACTACACTGGTTATGGCGGCGTCACCTTACACCCCGAAGCGATCAAAGCCTATCGCCCTTCTATCGAACTCGGCGAAGATGCCCATTCGTTTAAATATCGCCCCGACTTTGAGCAGCTAGAAGTCAACGAGAACACCGGCTTTGTTCTTTTCTCCCGTCCCTGCAACCCGACTGGCAACGTGCTAACTGGTGAAGAAGTTCAGCAGATTGCCGAGCTAGCCGCACCTTTCGATGTGCCTGTCTTTGTCGACTCAGCCTATGCACCGCCTTTCCCAGCGCTGAATTTTACAGAAATGACGCCGATTTTTAGCTCTAATATTGTCCACTGTCTGAGTCTGTCGAAGGCAGGATTACCTGGTGAACGAGTAGGCGTAGCGATTGGTAGCGAGAGCATCATCCAGATTCTAGAGTCTTTCCAGACTAATCTGTGCATTCATTCGAGTCGCTATGGACAGGCGATCGCAGCTCGCGCCATCCGCAGCGGAGCCCTTGCCGACATTGCTCAAAACATCATCCGGCCTCATTACCAGGGCAAGTTCGCAGTCCTAGAAGAGACATTGAACGCTGCTATGCCAGACGAAGTTCCCTGGCGGCTACATAGAGGCGAAGGTGCAATCTTTGCCTGGCTATGGTTCGACAATCTACCAATGACCGACTGGGAATTTTACAACGAGCTCAAGAACTACGGCGTCATTATCGTACCGGGCAGTCCCTTCTTCCCAGGGCTAAAAGCCAGCCTCAACGGCGAAGACTGGCCTCATATGCGCCAGTGCTTCCGCCTGAGTCTAACAGCCACAGAAGAACAGATCGTCACTGCAATCAAACACCTAGCCACGCTAACTAACAAAGTATACGCAGCCAAACCTGCGATGGCAGCAGTGTAGTTGTCCATAGCCTACAGATAAGAGCCAAAGATGAGGCTGCCCGCCAAACACTGACAGGCCAAACAATGATAGACAGAGCAACAGATGAAGATTGGCTGCTGATCGGTCGGATTGTCGGCGCCCACGGCATTAATGGCCATATCAAAGTCTATCCAGAGAGTGATTTTCCTGAACGGTTTACACAGCCTGGAGAGCGGTGGATTAAGAAGCCGGGTGCGGAGCCTACTTCTGTTCGGCTGACCAGCGGGCGCTACCTAGAAGGGAAAAACAACTATCTAGTCAAGCTAGCTGGCATTGACTTTCGTGACCAGGCAGAAGCTCTGCGTAGTGCCGAACTCGTCGTACCGGCAGGTAATCGTCTACCAGTTGCGCCAGGTGAGTTCCATGTCAGCGACCTGATTGGTCTCAGCGTTATTCTGCAATCAAATCAAACAAAGATAGGAACCATTACCGATATTTTCACAACCGGACACGATCTGCTAGAAGTTACCCTACTTGCGGAAGATTCTGTAAGCCCTAAACCTGAAGCTAACCAATCTGTTGAAGAAATACAGCCGTCATTCAATCCAGCCGAACATCAGTCGCTACGAGCCAAAGCTGCTCAAAAGTTGCGGCGAAAGGCCAAGAGGCAGCGCAAGCAAAAGCAGCCCAAAACTCTGCTAGTTCCCTTTGTTGAAGCCATCGTTCCCGTAGTCAATATCACCTCAGGCTACGTAGAAATCACCCCACCGGAAGGCTTGGTTGAACTGGCTTAGGATTGAGAATTAAATAAGTCGTCTAACTTATCCAACTGCCCTACCCTGTGGGAACGCTAAAAGCGAGCGACTATGCTAAGGGCTCAGGGCTTAGGGCTCAGGGCTCAGGGCTCAGGGATTGTTGACTAGCTAGAGCGTAGCGGCCCTGCCGAATCACTTAGTTTCTTACGCAGGCGAAAAAGCATCGTGTCGTCTTCTATGCGCTGCTCTTGATAGCTTCTTTGCCAAACCGGAGAACCTGGTTCATTGCGAATAAGATTAATTCTTTTTGCGGTAGCGGCTTTGAGCCCAGCGACAAAAGCTGTTAAGAGAGCTGGCTTGCCTTTACCAGTAGGTTGCTCTGGCTGTTCTGTCTGTAGCAAAACCAAGACATGCAGCGAATCTAGCTCTAGCGCCCATTGATCGAGCGTGACTCCTTTGTAACTAGTGCCAACCTGGCACAGCTCGTCTGCGACAACTCCAGCCAATGGACGGTTAGATGGCGTCTTGGGTTCGCAGGGTACTTCTAGCTCAAATAAACTGTCGCCGTTGTGAGTTCTCAGTTGAATGTAGTAGAGTGCAGCTTCGATAGGCGACTGGCTATGTCTCGAGATGTTTGTCAACGGACGCCCTGAACCTTACAAAGTGTTTAGCATTATCATGCCCAGCTCAGTCTAAAAAATTGCATACCGACTCGTTAATCTAATCAAGTTCATAGCAAACATAAAGAAGAGACAAAAAAAAGAGGCCATATGACCTCTTTTTCCATCCGCTGGCTTGCTAGCTGGAGAGCCAGCCGTTTCACCCTTTAACTGTTGAATCAATCTCTTTTGTCTTTTTTTGTACTGCCTTTGCTTTGCAGAACCGCCTCGTCCTTTATGGTTGCGTCCTTTTCGGCGAGGCGACTCCCAGCGCTTTAGCTGCTGAGCCATCTTTGACTATCTCCGACGTCCGTATTGATTTGTGCATCAATTCTGTGCCCCAATATTTTAGCAAAACGTCTATTGGGTGAACAGGACAAAACAACCATCAAGCCTGTCGCTAAATCCGTTCTTGACAAGTCCTGACAGGCGCTGCTGAGATGGGCAAGGAGAGACTCGAACTCTCACGTATTGCTACGCCACATTTTGAGTGTGGTGCGTCTACCATTCCGCCACTTGCCCGGTAGGTTTCTTAGTATACAGAACTGGGCGACTTTGTTACAGACCCTGCCTGCGATTTTGTAGGTCTGTAATCTTGTAGGTCTGTAATCTTTCAGCTAGCTCGAAGCTTACCAGTTGAGCCAGCTGCCAGTTTGTTTAGAACCAGTTTGCCTGGAACTAGTTTGCCTAGAGCCACTACTCGTTTTGCCACCCTGTTTAGCCATCGCAGGGGCAACTGTAGGGCGATTTTCTAAAAGCGACTGGTAGCTAGGAGTACCTGCCCAGCGGCTGATCTCTCTGGCGCGTAAGACTGGGACAGGATGACTGAGTTCGTCTGTTTTTAAGCGCTTTAGCATTTCGCCAATTTCGTTCTCACTGATGGTGTCATAGGACTCGGCTTGTTCTAGAAAAGCGTCTAGATTCAGCTGAGGTGAAAGCGTAGGCGACCCGCCAGAGAGCTTCATTAGCACAGAAGCAACGGTCCGCGCATCTTGGGTGGCGAGTAGGGCAGCGCGATCGCAAGTAAACTCAGCGCACCGAACCCATTCCATAATTTGTGACTGCCAAGTTTGCACGAGCACCGCCCCAAAAGGAAGCTGACTAGTCGCCAAAGTCAGCAAATTTGCCAGTGTCAAATACACACCATGATCGCACTTCAAATGGCCTAGCTCATGGCCGATAACGGCTTGCAGCTCTGCTGGCTCAAGCAACTCGATCAGTGCCGTATGAACAACGATGAAAGGCTGCTTACCCCTGATAGCAAAGGTATAGGCGTTGGGCACCGGATGCTGTTTGATGTAGAGCTGAGGAATATCCAAATCCAGAGTCTGACAGGCTTCGACTAGTAAGTCGTAGATATCAGGTAGCTGCTTAGGACCGACTAAAACGCTAGCTGCAATGTTTTCTAAATAGAAAAACTGTTCGCCTACAGAACCTAACAGGCTACGAATAGCGATATCCATACCCGGTATTTGCCTCAGCGTCTCGGTCGCCTGCTGATCGAGCGGATGGCGAAAGTGACTGGCATTGAGCCCTAGTAGCCGAGACTTTGGAGTCTGTGAAAAAGCTGGAGTCTGTGAAAGGGATGAGGACTGCGAAAGAGACTGGGGGAGAACCATAAGAAGGAGAACAGTTGGGGCAGCGAAGCTGGAAGGGGGATATATGCGCTCGCTTTGCTAATGTCATGATTCTAACGATTGCTAGTTACTTTGTCCGACTTCAGCCGCTCGAAGACTGGCTGCGCCTGGTACTTCTAGTCGGGGGCAGTCCGTGATCGGTCGATTGTGCAGCACCATTGTCGTTGTGCTATTGCACTCAAACCCAATCCGCTCATAGAAGCTTTGCTGGTGCGTGGTCATTAGATAGGTGCGCTCTACCTTATTCATATGCGGATGCGCGATTAGTGTCTCCACTAGTCTGCGACCAAGTCCGATGCCTTGGTAGCTGGGGTGAATAACAACATCCCAGATAGTGGCCCTAAAAATACCGTCTGATGTAGCCCGTGCAAACCCAATTAAATGCTCGTTATCCCAGGCTGTTACGACTGGATGGCTGTGTGCGATCGCCTGTGCCATTTCCTTTGGGGTTCTGGTCTTGGCCCAGAACGCAGCTCGCCCAAAGAGGTCGCAGACCTGCTCAAGCTGCGAGGATGAAAACGTCTCTGCATAGCGAAACTGAATATTCCGACCGTCCATAAACCTCACCACCAAAAAATACGAGAAAACAATTGTTTACACAGCTCATCACTCATAATAATTGCGCAGTTGCCCATCTGTCTCAAACTAAAATGACGTTTCCATGACCTAAACTTGCGCACCTGCACGAGCTGCCATCTATCAGCCCTACCCAAAACTATCGAGACCTAACCTCTTTGCCCTAGAAATATCTCTGTAGGGAAACCCGTCCCACCTCGCCCCTTTCCTATGCGTCAGCTCTCCCCATAAGATTAGGTAGAATTAATATTCCGGGGCTGAACTCTACTTGCCTCGCCCGTCGTTTCTCCGGCCCGACATGTTAAGAAGACTTTTAGGCGATCCCAACACTCGCAAGCTCAAGAGATATCAGCCTGATATTAAAGAGGTGAACCTGCTTGAAGATGAGATGCGGGCGCTCTCTGATGAAGATCTAGCGGGTAAAACGACTGAGTTTAGGCAGCGCTTAGAAAGTGGTGAAGATACAGATGACATCCTTACAGAAGCGTTCGCGGTAGTGAGAGAAGCCGCTTCGCGAGTTTTAGGGATGCGTCACTACGACGTACAGCTATTGGGAGGCATGGTACTGCACGATGGCCAAATCGCTGAGATGAAAACCGGTGAAGGTAAGACCCTAGTTTCGACCCTACCAGCCTATCTCAACGCAATTGCGGGTAAAGGCGTCCACGTTGTCACGGTAAATGACTACCTAGCACGTCGTGATGCCGAATGGATGGGACAGGTTCACCGATTCCTAGGACTTAGCGTTGGCCTGATCCAGCAGGGCATGAGCCCAAAGGACCGTAAGACAAACTATGCCTGCGATATCACTTACGGTACCAACAGCGAGTTTGGCTTTGACTATCTGCGAGATAATATGGCAACGCAGATGGCCGATGTCGTTCAACGTCCTTTTAACTTCTGCGTAATCGACGAAGTTGACTCAATCTTGGTTGATGAAGCTCGCACACCGCTAATCATCTCTGGCCAGGTAGAGCGTCCTGGCGAAAAGTACACTAAGGCAGCTGAAGTAGCTGCGCAGCTAGAAGGCGACGAAGTCGACTACGAAGTTGACGAGAAGGCTCGTAATGTACTGCTAACGGATGAAGGTTTTGAGAAAGCTGAAAGTTTGCTCAAAGTTAGCGATCTGTTCGATCCCAAAGATCCCTGGGCGCACTACATTTTCAACGCTATCAAGGCGAAAGAACTGTTTACAAAGGACGTGAACTACATCGTGCGCAACAGTGAGATCGTCATCGTTGACGAATTCACTGGTCGGGTGATGGCAGGTCGTCGCTGGAGTGATGGCCTGCACCAGGCAATTGAGGCCAAAGAGCACGTCGAGATCCAGCCAGAAACTCAGACCCTAGCTTCTATTACCTATCAGAATTTCTTCTTGCTGTACCCGAAGCTGTCAGGAATGACGGGTACTGCCAAGACAGAAGAAGCTGAGTTTGAGAAAATTTACAAGCTAGAAGTCACCATCATTCCGACCAACCGGCCTTCACAGCGCTACGATATGCCGGACGTGGTCTACAAGACTGAAAATGCCAAGTGGAATGCGATCGCCCAAGAATGCGCAGACATGCACAAAACTGGCCGCCCTGTCCTAGTCGGTACCACCAGCGTCGAAAAATCAGAAGTCCTTTCCGCACTGCTAAGTGACCTCAACGTTCCGCATAACCTCTTGAACGCTAAGCCCGAAAACGTAGAGCGAGAGTCAGAAATCGTCGCTCAAGCGGGCCGTAGTGGCTCGGTTACCATCGCCACTAACATGGCCGGACGCGGCACAGACATCATCCTTGGCGGTAACGCCGACTACATGGCTCGCCTGAAAGTACGAGAGTACTTTATGCCTAGACTAGTCAAGCCCGAAGACGATGAAAAGTTTGGCGTAGCGCAGGTCTCTGCTGCTAAGAACAGTCGTCAGGCAGAAGGCTTTGCTGATAAGAAAAAGGTCAAAACCTGGAAAGTTGCCCCGCAGATTTTCCCTACCGAGCTTCCGCAAGAGATTAAAGATAGCCTGAAAGAAGCGGTTGATTTTGCAGTCAAAACCTACGGCGCCCAGAGCCTGTCGGAGCTGGCTGCCGAGGATAAGATTGCGATCGCCGCCGAAAAAGCACCCACCGATGAACCCGTCATCCAAAAGCTGCGCGACGTTTATAATCAGGTCCTAGAAGCGTACGAGGTCATTACTTCAGCCGCGCACGATTCAGTCATTGAACTCGGTGGCCTGCACGTAATTGGCACAGAGCGCCATGAGTCTCGCCGGGTTGACAACCAGCTTCGGGGCCGAGCCGGTCGCCAGGGCGATCCGGGTTCTACCAAGTTCTTTTTGAGCTTGGAAGATAATTTGCTGCGGATTTTTGGGGGCGACCGCGTTGCCGGACTGATGAATGCTTTTCGTGTAGAAGAAGACATGCCAATCGAATCTGGCATGCTCACTCGCTCACTAGAAGGCGCTCAAAAGAAAGTCGAAACCTACTACTACGACATTCGCAAACAGGTATTCGAATACGACGAAGTCATGAACAACCAGCGCCGCGCTATCTATGCAGAGCGTCGCCGCGTACTAGAAGGCGAAGAGCTGAAAGAGCTGGTTTTGAACTACGCAGTACAGACCATGGACGACATTGTCGAAGCTTACGTCAACCCAGAACTTCCATCAGAAGAATGGGACCTCGGCAGCGTCGTCAGTAAAGTGCAAGAGTTTGTCTACCTCCTAGCCGATCTAACTCCAGACCAGCTCGAAGATCTGTCCATGGGCGAAATGAAAACCTTTCTTGCCGAGCAAGTCCGCATTGCCTACGACCTCAAAGAAGCCCAGGTCGATCTGATTAAACCCGGACTGATGCGCGAGGCCGAGCGATTCTTCATTTTGCAACAGATTGATACTCTCTGGCGTGAGCACTTGCAGCAGATGGACGCTCTGCGTGAAACCGTTGGCCTGCGTGGCTACGGCCAAAAAGATCCGCTGATCGAATACAAGAGCGAAGGCTACGAAGTATTTTTAGAGATGATGACTGGCATCCGCCGTAACGTCGTCTACACGCTCTTCCAATTCCAGCCGCAGCCGCAGTCAGCAGTCAAGCAGTCTGAGCAGCGAGTCTAGGCATCAGCTGTGCCTTATGCTTCTACAACAGAGATAAATGACTGCCGACCATACTCATCAGCTTCCCAACGCTCATCTAGGGGCGCAACGATATCGCCTGTAATTTTGACCGAGTCTTTCATCCAGCCGATTATTGATGTTGAGGGTTCATATTCTATAGGCACCAACCGAGCAACAGGCACGCCGTATTTTGCGATAACTACCTCTTCTCTTGTTTGCTGAACTCGATCCATCAGCTTCAAACATGGGCTTTAAACTGACCTGCTGCGATCTCTATCTTGAAGTCTCGTTGAACTGTACGACACATCATATGACTATAGTCATATGTATAAGGTCATATTTCTTTCAGGCAAGATTTTCATGATCATTCGCCACGATGTCGATCCAAATTTGTACATGATCGCGCCAGAACAGTTTTCGGCAATCATCGCTGTGGATAGCTCTCTAGAAGAAGTATTGGTGACTTATGACCAGATTGATGAATTATTAAAACCTAGCTTAGTTGCTTCCGTTCAGCCGGAGCCGGAATTCTATACACGCTGCGACGGGATGGGGACGCTAATTCGGCCTGATTGGATCCTGAGTGCTGCGCATGTGGCAGCAGAGATCTCTTTGGAGCGAAAGATTGAGATTGCAGGCTCTGCTTATGCAATTAGACAGATAGTGCTGCATCCGCAGTTTTGTGATTGTAGCGAAGCCGTAGGTCTAGCTGAGTATGATATTGCATTAATTCAGCTAGAGCAGCCAGTAGAGGCGATCACACCCCTTCCCCTGTACCGCAACACCGATGAGTCAGGCAAGACAGTCACTTTTGCTGGTAGAGGCGACTGTGGCACAGGACTAATCGGGCCTAATCAAGTAGATGGCAAGCTACGAATCGCGACGAATCGAATCGAGCAGGTAGACGAGCAGCGGCTAATGTTTACCTTTGATGCGCCGCCGAATTGTACGGCGCTAGAGGGAATTTCTGGACCAGGCGACAGTGGGGGACCGGCGCTGATCGAGACCGGAGGGGGGTGGGCGATCGCAGGCGTCAGCTCAGGCCAGAAATCCTCAAACCTAGGTGAAGGGTGCTATGGCGTTCAGGAGTACTACGTTCGAGTATCCTCTCAGATTGAATGGATTGAATCAGTCATTGGCTAAGCCAGGCAAGAAGCAAACTAACCACCAATCTGGCCTGCTGCGATCTGGCCTGCTGCAATCTGGCCTGCTACAATTTGGACCTGATTCCAAGGAATAAAGCAGAAAATGGACGTCATTCCGGCTATCGATCTACTAGAAGGACGCTGCGTGCGCTTGTTTCAAGGCGACTACGAAAAATCTCAGGTCTTTAACGACAACCCTGTAGAAGTTGCCAGACAGTGGAAAGCCGAAGGAGCGACCCGCCTACACATAGTCGACTTAGACGGCGCTAAAGCTGGAAAACCAGAAAACTGGCAGGCTATTCGGGCAATTGTCGAAGCTGTTGATTTACCTATTCAGGTAGGCGGCGGTCTACGCAATGCCGACAGGGTCAGCGCTCTGTTCGACTTGGGCGTACAATGCGCTATCCTCGGTACCGCCGCCGTCGAAAATCCAGACCTTGTCGGTCAGCTTAGTAATCAGTTTCCTAATCGAATCATTGTCGGTATCGACGCTCGTAATGGCAAGGTGGCGACCAAAGGCTGGCTAGAAACGTCCGAAGTGATCGCTGTCGATTTGGCCAAACGGATGCAAGATCAGGGCGCCGCCGCCATCGTATACACAGACATCAAGCGCGACGGCACAATGAAAGGGCCGAATCTAGAAGCGCTCAAAGAACTGGCAACAGCAATCGAGACACCTGTGATTGCCTCTGGTGGGGTTAGCTCTGTTTCAGATTTGCTTAGTCTGCTAGGTTTAGTTCCTTCTGGTGTCTCTGGTGTGATTGTGGGTAAAGCGCTGTATACAGGAGATGTCTCGCTCAAGAATGCAATTAGAGCGGTAGGGCCGGGACGCTGGCAGGATGTACCGCCGGATTTAGGAACTTCTGCGATCGCCTAGGTAAATGCTCGTCCCATAAACGTCTACCCATGAACGTCTATAAGAGTCATAGCAGATGTGTGCGCCGCACACATCTGCTATGACTCTTATAGACGTCTAAAATTCTTTATGGAAATCCCAAACCCGTTTGTCCTGACCAGTCTTCTGTAGCAATGCAATGTTCTCTGGTATTGCTTTAAGGCTCCAATCCCTCCCAAAAGGATTCTGCAAAACGCGACGTCCGAGCCTAGCCCCACGCAATGTAAACGATGTATCTGGTGAGTAGGGCGGACGCACCAGGTCATACGGCTTGTTTTTGTTGATGAATGACACTACCTTTCTAACAGCAGGCATCCAGATGTCGTCAATCGCGATATATCCACCTTCTGGAACCATCTTATCGATGAAGAAAAAGTCTATAAAGGCGTTATCGAATAGATGGCTTCCGTCTATAAAAGCAAGGTCAAAAGTTTCCTTTTGTGAGACGAGCTGAGGTAGTACTTCTTCAGATGGAGACTCATAGAAGCGAAATATGTCCTTCAAGCCAGCGCGCTCAAGGTTTAGCACTCCTATAGACTGATACGACCTTTCTTGAAAAGGATCGATGGCAGTATGTCTACCATCACCATTGTCAGATAGTGCCTGACAGATAAAAAGTGACGATAGACCATAGGCCATCCCGATCTCTATCGTTCTTGCAGGCTGCATCTCACGAACAAGAGCATAGAGCAAAGAGCCAGCTTGAAAGGTCACCGACGAAGAGTCATGTGGGTACGTAACCCCTTTAGAATCTCGCACAAGTCCAGAACTATAGATTTCCTCGATGACTTTGTTGACATTTTCGTATCGGCTAAGATGCTCCTTGTTGATTTGCTCTATAAACTTCGAAGCTGTACTACTCATGGCTAACCTGTCCTATTGCTCTAAAGGTACCGTGCTCTAAAGATACTTCTAAATGACAATCCGCAAACGCACCAACCCGCAAACACATCAACCCGTAAAGGCACTAGGTTTAAGCCTTTACTGTACTAGCCATTGTTCTGCTTGAGTGCTTCTATCTCTTGTCTCATGGCAATCAGCTCCGCAGTCAAAGACTCCACCTCATCTTTTAGTTCAGTGTCAACAACTGGGGTAGCGACTGTAGTTACAGTCGGTGGCTCGGCGGGTGCGCCCTGAGTGAACGGTGACGAAGCACTTCTAAACGGTTCTGGCATCTGGCTAGTCACACCCTCAACAAAATCGCGCGCTTCTTTTTCAGTCAGTGCGCCACGAACTTCTAGCTTGTCTGCTAGGCGTTCCCAGTCTGTGCCAATTGCCGAGAAGTCAGCCGCTGCTCTCTCGGGGTCTTGAATCGCTTCTACAGCGGAAGACGCTGCTCCAAGCGTTACCCGGTAGCTTTTTTGCAGTAGTTCTGTCAGTGTGTCAGTGTTCATAACGCTATAGGTCTATTTTTCCCTTTCTATTTACCTATGATTGTGCCGCAAACCGCCAAGCCTGGCTATGTACTGTAGAGAGATCCCTATTCCCACTCGATCGTTCCAGGTGGCTTGGAGGTGATGTCGTACACGACTCTATTCACTCCTTCTACCTCATTTACGACGCGATTAGAGATACTCTCTAACAATTCGTACGGAGCCCTAGACCAGTCAGCCGTCATGCCATCTTCGCTGCTGACTAGGCGTAGCACAATTGGGTAAGCATAGGTGCGCTGATCGCCCATGACCCCCACGCTGCGGACGGGCAATAGGACACCAAACGCCTGCCAAAAATCATGATAGCTGTCGCTGCGGCGAATCTCTTGGCGGATGATGTAATCAGCTTCTCTAAGAATACGCAAACGCTCAGGTGTGACTTCGCCCAGGATCCGAATGGCTAGTCCCGGTCCAGGGAAGGGATGACGCCGGACAATATCGTCCGGTAGGTTCACCGCAGTGCCGACTTTGCGGACTTCGTCTTTGAATAGTTTGCGTAAGGGTTCAATCAGCTTGAATCTTAAATCTTTGGGCAAGCCGCCGACATTGTGATGGCTCTTGATCTTGACTGCGACGCGCTCTCCAGTCTTGGGATCGACGTTGGTGTCTGCAGATTCAATCACATCGGGATAAAGCGTCCCTTGAGCTAGGTAGTCAAAGGGACCTAGGCGCGCCGATTCTTCTTCAAAAACTCGAATAAATTCGCCACCAATGATTTTGCGTTTTTCTTCTGGGTCGGTCACGCCTTTGATCTTGGCTAGGAATCTGTCTCCGGCGTCAATGTATTCCACGTTGATGTGGAAGCGGTTGTTGAAAATCTCGATTAGGCGCTCAGGTTCGCGCTTACGCATGAAGCCCTGGTCAATAAACATGCAGGTGAGCTGATCGCCGATCGCCTGATGGAGCAAAAATGCAAGTGTAGAAGAGTCAACGCCTCCAGAGAGTGCTAGCAAAACTCGCTGATCGCCCACTTTGGCGCGGACCTCGCGAATGGCTTCTTCGACAAAGGCTGCGGTAGTCCAGGTGGGTTCGCACTGGCAAATGTCGTAGACAAAGTTGCGAATTAGGGTGCTGCCTTCGGTTGAGTGAACAACTTCTGGATGAAACTGGACGCCGTAGAATTTCTTTTGTGAGTTGGCGATCGCAGCTTGCGGCGTATTTACCGTATGGGCCAACACCTCGAATCCTATCGGCAGGCGTGTCACAGAGTCCCCATGACTCATCCACATAGTTGAGGCGTTCGTTACCCCTTCTAAAATGTCAGTTCCTTCGTCAACCAGCAGTGAAGCTTTGCCATATTCACCGCGATCAACTCGCTCTACCTGACCGCCTAGCTGCTGCACCATAAGCTGCATCCCGTAGCACACGCCTAGCACCGGAATTCCCAGGTTCCAAATCTCTGGATCGCAAGCCGGTGCTCCCTTGTCATAAACAGAATTAGGACCGCCAGAAAGAATGATCCCCTTTGGGCTTAGCTGCCGCAGCTGCTCGGCGCTGGTGCGGTACGAAAGCACCTCTGAATAGACTTCTGTTTCTCGAATCCGGCGAGCAATTAACTCAGAATACTGCGAGCCAAAGTCTAGAATCGCCAGCATCTGACGATTGAGTTTGGACGGTTCAACAGTGGCTAAGGAGCCAATAGGTTGTGCTGGTGAGATTGGAGTTTGAGAATTCACAATCAATCCTTTGTGTCTAGTTTGCAGGCCATGTGGCGCTAGTGGAAATGACCACTTGATTAAAATAGGTTGTGAAGACAGGCCACAGAACTAAAATCCTGATGGCTGGAATACCCTAGTGGGGCAGTTAATTCGTTGCAGGTTTGGTGATATTGAGGCAGAAATTGTTGAAATAAAGGCAGGAAACGAGATATCAAACTCTATCTCAAAACGCTAGAGATATGGACAAAAATCAGCGTAGTCAGCCTAAAACTGAAGTGTCAGCTATTGAAAGGAATCAACCTTACAGCAACTTTCGTTCAACTCATTCTGTTCAATCTGTTTCTCAGTCTGCTTCGTAGTCAGTCTACTTCGTAGATCAAACGTCATTTCACTAAGTATTTCTACTAGGTAGTTAACTTACCGATTGAGTGACTAAATCGGCTAGTCATTAGGTCGATCTAGACGTTGGTCTATGAGCAGTAGATAACAGAAATTGAAAGGAGTGAATATATTATTTTGCTTTTTAATTACAGTAGCAAACCGCTTGCGCCTTAAAACGCTAGGTGACTAACAAAGTCTGACCAATTTCGCTCTGAATTATGATGCGTCTTTGCCGCTCAAAGAGAATGCTGCCGACTTGAACAGAGCGCTCTGTATGGGTTTGAATGTATGCGTGTGATCGCCTGTCAATTCCCGCCATGCTCACTTCATACACCTACTCCACTCGATTGCCCCTATCCGCATGATCCAACTCTTTCAAGATTTCCAGTACTACCTTGGTGATCGCTATACTTACGGTTCATCCTGAGACATTGAGCAAAACTACCCAGATTCTACTAAGAGACTTTTAGTTAGCGACTCCATGAATGCCCCCGCCAGCACGAATCGAATTGACTACCTTCGTATCAGCCTAATTGACCGCTGCAATTTTCAGTGCGTCTATTGCATGCCAGCAGGTGCAGATCTGCGCTACGCCCTCAAAGAGCATTGGCTGACACAGGATGAGATCTTGCAGCTTTTGACTGAAGTCTTCATTCCGCTGGGGTTCACGCGGTTTCGACTGACGGGCGGAGAGCCGTTGTTGCGGCCTGGGATTGTGGAACTGGTGCGGGTAATCGCCCACCTGCCGCAAACCGAAGATCTCGCCATCACTACCAATGGCTTTTTGCTCGCTGACCTTGCTCAGCCACTCTACGACGCAGGCTTACGGCGCATCAACATCAGCTTAGATTCCCTCAACGCGGAAACTTTTCAGAGAATTATTGGAGGGAAGGGAAAATCTCGATGGCAAGACGTCTGGCAAGGAATCCAAACCGCTCACCAAGTCGGTTTCTCGCCGCTCAAGCTCAATGTGGTAGTCATCCCTGGCATCAATGACCACGAAGTACTAGATCTAGCTGCCCTTTCTATGGATAGAGAGTGGCACATTCGCTTCATTGAATTCATGCCTATCGGCAATGACGCCCTATTTGAGCACAAAGGTTGGATTGATAGCGAAGCGATTCGAGCTCAGATACGCGATCGCTGGGGCATAGAAACAGGCAAGGTCACAGGCAACGGCCCCGCAGACATCTTCCAAATTCCAGGCGCAAAAGGCACTATCGGCTTCATCAGCCAAATGTCAGAATGCTTTTGCGATCGGTGCAACCGTATGCGCCTCTCCGCCGATGGCCTCCTCCGCCCCTGCCTACTCAACGAAAGCGGCCAAATTGACCTGCGCACTAGCCTCCGCGCTGGCATACCCCTAGCAAAACTACGCGAGCAAGTCGCTGCCCTAGTAGATCAAAAGCCCGAGATCAACTTCAAAATGCGCGAATCCGGCGTCACCGGAGCCTACAGCCGCACTATGTCTCAGATTGGCGGATAGACAACGGGCTCACTTTTGATTTGCTTGTTGCAGTCTCTCAATCAGTTTTGGATCACTGAAAGAAAGGCATAGTAGACGTGGTGCGCGATAAGCTCGAAAAATCGCTGTAACCCTCATTCAGTGAGGCATCTAGATGTTTTTTTGTGTCGCAACAGCTCTAGTGGTGAACTAGTCTAGAGATAGACAAATCTTAGATTTTGGTTCACGCAGCGGGCGCTTGTTCAGAATCGTGTTCTGAAATTCTGTCGTTTGTCGAGAGAAACACGAAGCGGCAGTCTAAAAACTCTAAAGGCATCTGCAAAATCCAAACCATGCTTTGCAATATTTGCTTTAATTTTTCTGCGAATTCTACTTGAATTTCATTCCTTCGTCTTTTTATACAAGCTCAAGCGATAAATATAAAGCCTCTCAATTCAAAGATTGAGAGGCTTCTTTTAAGACAAGGAAATTTTGTCTCTTCGTATTCTAAGCCTGGCGCGAGTAGTACTCGACGACCAGTAGCTCATTAATGTTCAAGGCAATCCATTCGCGTTCGATGATGCCTGTGACCTTCGCTTCTAGCTTGCCTTTGTCGAACTCCAGGTGAGTAGGGACGTTCGCCAGACCTGGAAATTCTAGGTTGGCTTCTACTAACTTCTTAGAAGCGTCTTTGCCTCGGACCCCAATGACATCACCAGGACGGCACTGATAGCTAGGAATGCTAACCACACGGCCATTGACCGTGATGTGTCCGTGATTGACCACCTGGCGAGCGGCAGGGATAGTTGGCCCGAATCCTAAGCGGAAACAGGTATTGTCCAACCGCATCTCTAGCTGCTGTAGGATCACTTGTCCGGTAGAACCTCCGGCTCTACGTGCTTTTTTCACGTAGCGAAGGAGCTGGCGCTCGGTAACGCCGTAGTTAAAACGAAGCTTTTGCTTCTCTTCTAGACGGATACAGTACTCAGATTTCTTTTTCCGAGCCTGACCATGTTGTCCAGGGGGATACGCTTTCCGAGCCGATTTGCGGGTTAAACCCGGCAGGTCGCCTAAGCGGCGTACCACTCTTAGGCGAGGACCTCTATATCGGGACATTTTGTCTCCAAAAGTATGTTTTCAGATCTCACACTATACCTGAAAAATGTTTCAGAAGGGACAGATTATTCACAAATGAGCGGCCACGTCAGCTTTTTTCGGTCAGTTACCAGGCTAAAAGGTTAGACTAGGCGGCAGTTATGCACATAGAGGAGCTATCAAAGAAGCTATGAAGCAAGTAGCAGGATCACTCTCGGCTGGCCTATTGGCAGCCACTCTATTAATAGGTGGCACTGCTGGCAGAACGCCTGCGATCGCCCAAGCAATTCCAAAGAACAGTGAGTTGACAGCCCAGCTCCCCTCCAACCAGGCAGAGGGCGAAGAAGAAGACACGCTGGAGTATGGAGAGCTTCTAGAAAAGATCGACAACGGCGAAGTCAGAGAAGTTGAGCTCGATCAGATCAACGGTATTGCTAGAGTTCAGCTCAGCTCCGCAGAGGAAGATGCTGAGCCAGTTGAGGTGAGAGTTTTTAGAAACGATCGCAATCTAGATTTGCAGGATCGTCTAAACGCCAACAATATTGCTTGGGAAGTCACGCGAAATGCTGATAACAGCGCTGTGACTAGTTTGATCACCACAGGCGTCGTGGCCATGCTAGTGGTATTTGCCATGCTGATGCTTCTGCGTCGCTCGGCTAGCTCTGGGGGCGGGGCAATGAACTTTGGCCGCTCGAAAGCTAGGTTCCAGATGGAAGCGAAAACGGGCGTGATGTTTGAGGATGTCGCCGGGATCGACGAGGCCAAAGAAGAGCTTCAAGAGGTCGTCACTTTCTTGAAAAAGCCTGAGCGCTTTACCGCAATTGGGGCTCGCATTCCAAAGGGCGTATTGCTAATCGGTCCGCCGGGAACAGGCAAGACGCTATTGGCAAAGGCGATCGCAGGTGAAGCTGGCACGCCTTTCTTTAGTATCTCCGGCTCAGAATTCGTCGAAATGTTTGTCGGCGTGGGCGCATCTCGGGTTCGAGACCTATTTAAAAAGGCAAAAGAAAGCGCCCCTTGCATTGTCTTTATCGACGAGATTGACGCAGTCGGTCGCCAGCGAGGCACTGGCATTGGTGGCGGTAATGACGAACGAGAGCAAACGCTCAATCAGCTGTTGACTGAAATGGACGGCTTTGAAGGCAACAGCGGCATTATTGTAATTGCAGCTACCAACCGACCCGACGTTCTAGATTCAGCGCTGCTGCGGCCCGGTCGCTTTGACCGTCAGGTGATGGTAGATTTGCCGGGGCTAAAAGGTCGACTGGGAATTTTAGAAGTTCATGCGCGTGATAAGAAGATCGCTAGCGACGTGAAGGTAGATGCGATCGCCCGTCGCACCACAGGCTTTTCGGGTGCGCAGCTAGCTAACCTGCTCAACGAAGCCGCTATTCTCACCGCAAGACGGCGAAAAGAGGCGGTGACTATGCTCGAAGTCAACGACGCAATTGATCGCCTAACGATTGGTCTGACGCTAAATCCACTAATGGATAGTAAAAAGAAACGGCTGCTTGCCTATCATGAGGTTGGCCATGCCCTAATCGGTTCACTGAGCAAGCACGGCGGACTGCTCAACAAAGTCACAATTATTCCTCGCTCAGGGGGGATAGGTGGCTTTGCTAGCTTTGCGGTTCAAGAAGACCGACTAGATAGCGAATTCCTAAGATCCTATGGTGAGATTATTGACGATCTAGTGATGGCACTCGGCGGAAGAGCTGCTGAAGAAGTCATCTTTGGCGAAGCGGAAGTTACTTCTGGGGCTTCTAGTGATATCAACTACGTCAGCAATCTAGTTAGAGACATGGTGACCAACTATGGAATGGCTGCTCTGTCGCCCAAAGATGCTTCTAGAGATGGCCTAAAAGATCTAAACGCTCCAAACGCTCCGAACGCTCCAACGGTACGGACCGACATCATGGGCGGGGGCAAAGAATACTCTGATGAGCTAGCAGCTGAGATTGACGACAGAATTAGAGAAATTGCCCAGGAATGTCTGGACAAAGCTAGACAGATCATCAGTGATAATCGAGTTCTAGTCGATCGGCTAGTAGATATCCTAATTGAAAGAGAAACGCTAGAAGGCGATGAGTTTCGCGACATTGTGAGCGAGTACATCACACTTCCCAAAAAAGAGGAAGTCAAAATTGGCTAGTAGGGGGCATGGCGCTAGAACAGGTAACAAGCTAGCTCCCACGGGCATTCGGAGCCCTAGCGCGGTAGCGAAGCCCGGCGCTGACCGTCGGCCATTGCCTGCAAGACCAGACCAGGATCTACCCATTCTCCCTGATAGCGCATGCCCCAGTGCAGGTGTGGGCCAGTTGTGCGTCCAGTCATACCGACCCTACCAATGCGATCACCTGTATACAGATCTTGTCCTTCTACAATCCGAATGCCGCCAGCACCATCTACAAAAACGCGGTGACCTCGATCAGCGGTGACATAGCCCTGCATATGGCAGTAAACATGCGTCCAATCGCCCGATTCGACAACAACTGACGTTCCGCAGGCGCTGTCATCAGAAACTTCTACTACGCGCCCCTCCCACCAGTTGCGAATGTAGCTACCCGTCGGCGCAGCAATATCAATTCCGTAGTGAAACCCAGACGCCCGATAGCCGTAGGGAGAGGTATAGGCTTGAAAATTCTCAACTGGAAAAGAAGCAATCTGCCAGGGCTCGCTACCGCGGGCAATCTGGGCGGCGGGAACTGCGATCGCCGCCTGTCTAGAAGTACGAGGTCCTGTCTCGCTAACGCTAGCCAACAGCAGTCCAACTGCTAGCAGCAAGCTACTAGAGAAGATACGTTGGCGCCTAGAAAGTTTCCGCCCAAAGGGAATCCACTGAGAGAGCTGCCGAGAAATCACTATCCAGCCGATGCGTACGTAGGAAGAGATGGGTCGCTTCATACCAAAAATCAGAGTTTGTTGTGCGGGAAACGAAATCTAAGCGCTTGTACTAAAGTCTAGGTATTTGTACTAAGAGGGACCAGAGCTCCAATGTTGAAACGACTCGGCCACAAGACCTAAATAATTTTCCATAGGCTGACTATTTGATAGGTAATGTACCCCGAAACTCTCCCCCCAGTAAGGATTGTCTAAAGCAGTATAAGCATTGCCGATACGACTATCGATCACTGATTAAGAAATCCTGATGAGTTTTCGTAGGCAAAAAGTTATCCCAGATACAGTGCTTTTAATATGCAAGTCCTCCGTATATTCGCCTATACCTACTTTTGTCTTTTTACCCCAAGGTGTACTTACTTTATGTCTTGTCAAATTTCTGTCTTGTCGCTCGTTAGCCGACGAGATTTTTCTATTAGCTTCTTAGGCTCAACTGGCTTTTCTAATGTGTCGTGGTGAGCGATGTGAGAAGAATATGCCGCTGGCTGACCTAGCAGAGCTAGCACTCTGGTTCCTGCTGCGGTAATCGACTGCTCTATCGCTTTGACCTCGTCTTGCCTGTGGCTTAGCAAAGAAAGATCGGCAATCAACATGGCAGGCTTCAAAAGCGATAGCTGAATTGCGATGTCTTCAGCAGGCGTCAGCCAGATTACTTCGTACCCATCTGCTGTCAATAGCTCACAGATCAAAGCAGCGCTATTTTCTTCTGCTTCTATTAGCAACACAACTGGTTTTGTGCCTCGCTCTAGCGCGGGTGACACCTGGTAGCGAACAGCAGAGGATTGTTTTGAACGTACCGGTAAATTTACTACAAAAGTAGAGCCTTGACCTACAGTCGAATCAACTTGAATAGTGCCACCGTGCAGTTCAACTAGGTGCTTTGTCATCGCCAGCCCTAACCCTGTCCCGGAATACTGACGACGAAAGGGAGATTCTAACTGCTTGAACTTCTCAAATAGAAACTGCTTTTGTGATTCAGGAATTCCAATACCTGTATCTTCTACCTGCAGCAGTATCGCGTTGCGCGCTTCGTGTACCCGTAGTGTCACTTGCCCACCCGCTGGCGTGAATTTAATCGCATTGTTAATCAAATTGGTAAGAATCTGCTCAATTCTCTTATAGTCAGCCTGAAAATCTGCGTAGTCAGGGCTTAGCGCACAGTCCAAGCTCAGCCGTACATCGTGATTATTGGCCATAGCCTGATGATGCTCGACAACTGACTGAACCAGTTCTGGTAGAGCAATACCGCTAACGTTTAGCTGTGATCGCCCAGACTCCACTTTGGCAAATTCCAAGATATCGTTAATCACCCCTAGCAGCTGCTCGCCGCTGTGGTTGATTGTGGTTAGATAGCTGCGCTGGCGATCGCTAAGCTCACCAAAAGACCACCTCAGCAAGGTAGCCGACATTCCAATGATGTAGGTCAAAGGCGTGCGTAGCTCATGGCTCATAGTCGATAGAAATTCTCCCTTAGTGCGATCGGCAGACGCAGCCGCTTCTAAGGCATCCTGTAGATTTTGGGTCCGCTCTACAACGCAGCTTTCCAGGCTCACTTTCTGCTGCCGCAGCTGATGATACAAAGAGGCTTGTTCGATTGCTACGGCTAGATGTTCAGCGATATGCTGCAAAAAGACGGTTTCTGTCTTCTGCCAGTGCCGATAAGCGCTGCATTGATGAGCAATCAGCAGTCCCCACAGCTGATCTTTGACAATCACAGGCGCAATAATTTGAGACTTGACCCCAGCGCTGCGCAAAAAGTCGACTAGACAGCCCGCATGAGCATATTGCTCGTCTATATTGTCAACCGCGACAGGCTGACCCGATAGGTAGTGCGAATGGTTGGACAAAGAAGTCCCAAAGCAGTTTTTCTCTGTAAAGTTCAAAACTGAAGAAACTTCTTCTGAGCGCCTAGCTTCGTAGCTAATGTGAGCGACATGCGTTTGTCCTCCGGTGGTGATATCCTCAGCATCTTTAGCGGTAGCTGCGCTGCTAGTCTGGCTAGGCTCTGTCGTATCGGCGGGAACAGGCCGTTGCAAAGCGGACTCGTCAGCATAGATGGCTTCGTCTGTTGAGCTGAACTGGTCTGCTGAGCTGAACTGATAGAGCACTAATCTATCGGCAGATAGAAACTCACGGACTTGTGCAACGGTCGTCCTCAGGATAGACGGTAGGTCCAGGCTGTGCCGAATGCGCGTGATGACTTGATTAAGCAGCAGACTCTGCTCAATTTCATTTCTGAGGATATTTGACTGGGCTGGTTGACCATCACCGTTCGGGGCGGTAGCGAGACCTTTTGCCCACGATAAAAAGAAGCTATCAGAATGCGAATGGCCAGGATGCGAATGGCTGATCTCTTTTGGGGTGGGCTGAGAATGGTGCGTAGGCTGCGTACTGCCAAAGAATAGAGAATTACCTTCTGATCTGTGACGATCTAACCTACTGGTTCGCGGTCCGTCATAGTTAAAGGGTAGCTGCGCCATGAATTTCTCTACTTTGGTGTGATCAAACGTGAGGTTAATTTGGTACCTGTTAGCTTCTGCCTGATGAGATCGTTTCGTTTTTTGCTGCGGTGATCGCATGTTCTCTTCCAAAGAGGCTTTAGATGCAATATCTTGGGGTGTACTGTCTGCAGGTGCAATATCTTGGGGTGCACTGTCTTGGTGCACGCTGTCTTTATATGCGCTGTGGTCGCTGCCTTTCGAGTGATAATCGCTGTGACCAGTCTCATAATCGGCGTATGGCGCGTGGCGAAGGTCCGATTGTCTGCGAGAGGAATGGGGTCTATAAGGCGAGTGTCTATGAGATGAGTGTCTACGAGATGAGTAAGATGCGTTAAGCGGGAGATGATGCGTGGTCCCGTTGGTGGCCCTAGTGAACGGACTAGCAGAAGGACGTAGCGGTGTAGCCGTTAGCAATACGCTGAGGGTGGGCGATCGCATCAAAACAAAATCGGTTTCTACCAGTAATCCTTCTTCTAGCTTGCCTGGTCCGGCATGATCTGGCGCAGAACGGTCGTTGGCGGCTGCAAAATGAGCCTCCGTGATCACGGTCTCAAAAAAGTGCTCCTGATGGATCAAAGAGTCTCTCAAGCGCCGGTAGGCATCGAAAGAGAAAATTTGATTATCGATAGAATGCTGAGAAGTTTGCATTATTTAGAGAGCAACCAGAAGGAAAAGAGAGGACTAAGGCAGACAGCCTACTTGTAAAGTCAAAACTCGCAGGGGTCAAAACTCACAGAGCCAGAACTCACAGAGCTAAAACCTACAGCGCCAAAACCTATAAAACGGAGGCGGATAGAGAGAAAAGAATGATCAATACCAACAGCGTTTGCTAGAAGAGCAAATGAAATACAAGTCCGAAGCTCTACTCTTGATACCAAAGTGCTGAGTTAGTGTGCTAAGTCAGTCAAAACTGCGAGCTACTAAAAATGCTACTGTGTGGAAACCCTACTGTGTAGGAATAAATACTTTGCTTTCTGGATTTTTCTAATTGATAAAGAAAGATATTAAAGTAAAAAAAACAGGTCAAAGTGAAATACAAAAGCGGCGCCTTCTAAACCTATTTAACAATCTATCTGGCGCTCCGTTTAAAGCTGTAGCCGTATGCTTTCAAAAGGATAACGTGGGTTCACCTGCGGCTCTATTATTTCCTTAGTTCTTTAACATTTCAGATCTCGTAACTTACGCATCGGTTAGCAGCTACGCTATGCGGCTAGGGCAACACAACAAAGGGCGTTATTTCTGTTGGGCAAGCGTCTGCGTCAATCGTTGTGTTAGCAGCTGTGGATACAGATATTGCAAAGTTGAATCAAGCGCTAAACAAGCTACCCAGGGGATTTGAAGAGATTCGCGCACTCAACCTGCTGTAGCTTCTCCAGTAGCTTACGCTGGATATCTATGCAGAGGCAGTCCCGAGCCAGGCCCGTCTGATTGTCTTAGGAATTTGGTGCGAGATCGCCAGGTTCAATCGAATTTAGGTCTATCTAAAGTAATAGATTCAAAGCTAAAACCAACAGCATCTGACCCGTTTAGGACAACAACAAGAGCTCGATAGAGCTCTTCAGATGAATGTCTACATAAGAATGCTTTCCATTCATTAAGTAATACTGAGATACCTGTTAAAAAAGAAACAATTCTCTTGGAAGTGATTTTGTCCTTGCACACATACGGATGTAGTGGTGTATGAGCCAGAGGGTGATCGCGCACGAAGCCGAAGGCAAAATCAAATCTGGCCCGCCTAACTGGCAGCGGTAGGTTCGCAAACTCAATTGCCCTAGCCTCTATCTCCGGTGCATTGAGCACTACTGGACTATCACCATCAGATTCTGCATCAAGGCTTCTCGGCCATGTGTACCTGATAGTAAGTCCGGTCGTTAGACGTAGTATTTTCCTGTTTTATGTCGAGGTCATTCGCCCTGTTGATACACCTGAAGTTCAAAGCTGTCTAGATTCATGGTGCCTTCCAATGATCGCACCTCCACTACCTCATAGCGCGATCGCAAAACCTCATCCACCCTATCTGCCAATGCAATCACCTCAGCCTCCGTCTCCGGCGCATTCCACAGCGGATAGTTCGCCCGCAGCCACAGCACCCGCGCATAGTCCTTTTGCGCTAGCGCCGAACTCAAAACAGCCTCTAGATCCGCCGGGTCGCTCACCAAGATATCTGGATTTTCTCCCTCGTCTAGATAATAGAGCAGCCGATTCACATGTCCCCACGCCTTAGAATTCATCGCGACCAAAGTCGGCCCAAATACACCACCAGCCCCGCTACTCAACAGCGACTGATTGACAGCGTGAAACATCTGGCGATCACGTCCCTCAAAATCCATCACATTCACCGTCAAATACGCCGCCAAAATCACTGCCGTCAGCCCCTCCCGCCAACGCCCCGTCGCCTTCTCCAGCCAAGCCGCCACCAACAGCACCATTCCCGGCAGCACTACAATCGTCGCCCGCCCCCAGCCAAAGCCCAACGTATTGTTATTTGTCATCACGTCGACGCCCAGCGCCAGCAGCAGCGGAAACAGACCCAGCAGCCCGCAGCTGATCAGCACCCAGTACTGTCGCCGCCTGAGCAAACTCACTACGCACATAATGACAAAGGCGATCGCACCACAGCCAATCGCTACCGCTGTCGGCTTAATCGGGTCCGCCACGGGCAACATCCCGGTCGTCAGATGGCCTAGCAGCAGATAGTTTGCCATTGTCTGTGCCAGGTCTTTGCCGTGCTGCATCATCAGCGCAATCACACTCCCTTCCTGCGACAGCCGCTCCAGCACATCCTTCCGGTTGTTGACCTGCTTCAGCGTCCCCCACAAAAACCAGGGCATAAACAGCAACGCGCCGCCACCTAGTAACAGACCATGCTGAAACCATCGCTTCCGGTCTAAAAAAAGCACAAATGCCGACAGCGCAAAAAACCAATAGCCAAATAGATACTGGGTCATCAACCCCGCCGTCATCGGCAATACAACGCCTGCTCGCAGCGCCCACGCCCGCAAGCCCACAGGCCGAAAGTTTGCCTCATCCGCCGTATCAAAAGCCTCCGCCCTCGAACGATCTATGCCCATCAGCACCAGCAAACACAGCGCACTCAGACAGGCCCACAGCGCCAGCGGCGCATACATACGCAAATTTAAAGAATGCGAAAGAAAAAACGGATTTAGTGCCAGCAAAGCCGTGAAAATCAGCCCGCCGCGCTTACCTAGCAGCCGTCGCCCTAGACCGTAGGCTACGCCCAAAGTCATTAGACTGATCAGCATCACCAGGCTACGAGTCGCCCCTTGTTCATTGCCAAACAGTCTGATCCAGCCGTGCTCTAGCAGGTATAGCAGCGGCGGATGCGGCTCACTCAAGGTGCTAAATATCAGTGCCTTTACTGTCTGTAGCGCATCTACCAGGCCGTTCTCTGATGGCAGCTTCAGCAAGCCTGAAAAATCTGTCAACGCAAACGGCACATCCTTTGGCAGCTTGTATCTAGCCTTTTGACCTGTTGAAAATAAAAGAGAAAGCACCTCGTCGTACCAGAACTCCCGCTTTCCCACCCAGAGAAAGCGCAGACCAACGCCCAAAGCAACGCTTATCCATAGCGAGACTGCCAGCAATCGGTCCTGCTGGGGGAACAAAAGCCTCTGGAACAAAAGCTTCATAACAATATTCTTTAAAGCAACTGGCCATAACATTCCCCCTCTTCTGGGCAAGCTGCTACTAGGTCTGCCACAATCACCTGCTATCTTCTTACCTTGATATCGTCGCTATCCTCATGAGTAATCCGCTGCTTTCCCCGCCGCAAGGTCCTTTAGAAGTTCCCTTCGCTTCGCCAACAGCAGTCACCTTCTCTTTGATCATTCCGACCTACAAAGAAAGCGGCAACGTGGCCAAAATCGTCGCTCAGCTTGCTCGGCTGCTCGACGGCTTCATCCCAGAACAATACGAGCTAATTTTGGTCGATGACGACAGTCCAGATCTCACCTGGAAAGTCGCGCAGGATTTAACAGCGCAATATCCTCAGCTTCATGTCATGCGCCGCCAAACAGAGCGGGGCCTGTCCTCGGCTGTCATTCGCGGCTGGCAGGTAGCAAAAGGCAGCGTGCTAGGCGTAATCGATGCAGACTTGCAGCATCCACCAGAAATTTTGCTAAAGCTGCTGAGCCAGACGCTCGATGGCGCTGATCTAGCCGTTGCCAGCCGCCACGTGGAAGGCGGCGGTGTTAGCGATTGGAGCATTGTGCGCAGGCTGCTCTCGCGCGGGGCGCAGGTGCTGGGACTGCTAGTGTGTCCAGCGGTAGTTGGCCGAGTCAGCGATCCGATGAGCGGCTATTTTATGGTGCGACGAAGTGCGATCGCATCACATCGCCTCAGCCCCATCGGCTACAAAATTTTGCTAGAAGTAATCGGACGCGGCGAGATTAAAGACATCGCTGAAGTGGGCTACGTCTTTCAAGAGCGTGAATCGGGCGATAGTAAGGTCACCTGGAAGCAGTACGTAGAATATATCGGCCATTTAGTACGGCTGCGATCACAAGGTCGGATCAGCCGCATCCGACAAAAGTGGCCAGTGCGACGCTTCATCCGCTACAGCACCGTCGGCTTTAGCGGCATTTTCGTCGATATGCTCCTGCTCTACCTGCTCTACAACAACGCCGGACTAGGACTAGTTGCCAGTAAAGTAATCGCTGCCGAAGCCGCCATCCTCAGCAACTTCTTTTGGAACGACGTCTGGACCTTTGCCGACAAAGTCAAACAGCAGCTCGGCTGGAGCAACCGCTTCAGACGTCTGCTCAAATTCAACGCCATCTGCTTCAGCGGCCTCATTCTTAACGTCCTACTGCTACAGGTATTTTTCGACGTCATCTTCGCCCAGAGCCTCCCCTACCTTGCCAACTTCATCACCATTCTCTTCGTTGCGATCTGGAACTTCTGGCTAAACCTCAAGCTCAGCTGGCGAGTCACTGCCATCCCGACCAAAGCCAAACCCTAAGCCTTCCCTATCCTCCATTTTTCTACTCCCAACTTCCGCTTCCCCAACTCCCTAACTCTCTCGCCAGACGCTCAACAACGCCGCCGCTCGCTCAGCCCCCGCCTCATCATCCTGGTCTCGATACAGCTGCAAAGAACGCCGTAACTCATCTAGCGCTCCATTCCTATTCCCCTGTCCCCACAGTGCCAAGCCCAGGTTGTAGCGAACCCCAGCATCTTCTGGAAAGGCTCTAGTCAGCTGACGATAGGCCAAGATGGCCCTTAGGTACTGCTGTCTTTCTAACAGCAGTTCGCCCAGTGCCGCCTGGGCTGGAAGCAGCCTAGGATTGAATTCTACAGCCTGCTCGTAATGATTAAGAGCACTGTTGATATCTCCTCGATTACGCAAGATTTCGCCTAGGTGAAATTGAGAATCGGCGTCTTGAGGATTGAGATTAACGGCCCGTTGTAAGGCACCGAACGCCTGTGATTCATTGCCTCTTTCTAGCCAAATCTGAGCCAAACTAGCATGCACACTCGCCCGATTGCCATCTAGAGAACGGGCCCTTTCTAGAGGTGCTAAAGCAGCGTCATAATCGTCTTGAGATAGGTAGAGTAAGCCGATAGCTTCGTATGCCTGAACGTTGTTGGGTGATATGAAAACGGCCTTCTCGTAGGCACTGCGAGCCTCGTTATATTCCTCTAGTCGCAGTAGCGAGCCACCTAGACCAATATACGCATTAGCCGCGCGAGGATCGATATCTATTAGATCTCGGTAAACATCAGCGGCCTGCTCAAACTCATCGTCCATAAACAGGCTGTGGGCTAAACCATAATAAAAAGGCAAGCTGCGTGGCTCCCGGTCTAGCGCCTGACGGTAATACTCTGCGGCGGGCTGAAAGTTACCTTGCCTTAGCTGTAGGTAGGCAATGCCGGAGTAGATGCGAGCGTTGTCTCTGTCTACCTGTAGGGACTGTTCGTAAAGGGCGATCGCACCTGGGTAGTCGCCAGCATCAACTCGCTGCTGCGCCCTAGTCAGCAGATCTGCCAACCGTTCTTTTTGCTCCTCGCTGAGGTCACTGTCCTTGTTTTGGGCTACTAGTAGAAGAGGGGGTTGAGCTAGCAGAGCAGACGGTGGAGCGTCGGTTTGAGCGGCGATCGCTCTCCTGGAAAAAATTAGACCAGAAAAAATCAGACTCGCAGGTAGTGCCAGCCCACCAGCTAGCCCAACTGATGCAAAAAGAATTTTGAATTTGTTTGGGTAACTCATAGACTGAAGTCTCTCTTGAAAACATGTCGTTCCTTGCGCTGCGCTCATTACATCGCTTATTACTCTGCGAAGAGCTGCCAAAAACATTCACTAAAACACCTACGCTGACCCATGATTCTATCAACAACTGACTCACTTCAAAATGCTGATATCAAAAACTACCTCGGTATCGTTACCGCCGAGGTCGTCTACGGCAGCAACGCCCTACGAGATTTCTTTGCGGGCATTCGCGATGTTCTAGGTGGGCGCACAGGTGCCTACGAGCGCGTCTTTGAAAAAGGTCAGCAGGATGCGCTCAAGGAGCTAGAAAGCCGTGCTAAGCGCCTTGGGGCAGATGCAGTACTTGGTGTTCAGATCAGGACGGATACGATCAATATCGATGATCACGGCGTACTGATGCTGATTACCGCGACGGGTACAGCTGTGAACCTGTAGCCACAGCCCGCCGAAATATTACCGAAAAGTTATTTGCAGGCATCGGCACCACTTCTGTGAGTGATAGAGAATGCTGCTGCGCGATCACATTCACCGCTTCTAGATCTCGAATTCCCCAGCTAGGATTGCGATCGCGCAGCATCGCGTCAAATGCCTCATTGCTGGGTGCAGTTTGCTTGCCGTCCCGTTTAAACGGCCCATACAGATACAGCACTCCGTCTGGTGGCAACACTCGCCGCGCCCCGGCCATCAGGTGATCACACATTTCCCACGCAGAAATATGCAGCATATTGATATTGACAATCGCTGTGATTGACCCAGCTATATCAAAGTCCGCGGACTCGACTGGCCAGGGTCGCTGACTGACATCTAGCGCTAGCGGAGGCAGCAAATTTTTAGACGGTAGCGCGTTCACCCAGGCGGCTACGCTCGCTCTAGACTCTAGATCTGGTTCAGTCGGTAGCCAGCTTAAATGACTCAGCCTAGGCGCAAAGAACGTTGCATGCTCTCCTGTGCCGCTAGCAATCTCTAGCACCGTGCCAGAATTGGGCAACACCCGCTGCAAAACCTCTAGAATAGGCTGGCGATTACGCTCAGTCGC
>JBCCOH010000020.1:0-54330 GCA_039111275.1 Cyanobacteria bacterium P01_D01_bin.1
AAGCGAGTAGGTGAGAAGCGAGTAGGTGAGAAGCGAGTAGGTGAGAAGCGAGTAGGTGAGAAAATTGGAAGGCTAATCCATTATCGCAGGTCCATTAGCGCAGATCGGTATTGAGTGCTTCTTCGACGCGGCGACTGCCGTAGCTCATGCCGTAGCAGAACACCCAATAGATTGCCCCAATAAAGACGTAGGCAGGCGCGTAATCGCCTAGATAGTTAGGATCAGCTAGCAAGCTCCTGGTCATTCCCAACAGTTCTAGCAGGCCCACGATGCCCAGCAAAGTCGTGTCTTGGAACAGACTGATAAACTGCCCTACGATAGCCGGAATGGCGGTTTTTAGCGCTTGTGGCAGCACAATCAGGGCCATTGTCAGCGGCTTATTTAGCCCCAGCGATTGAGCGGCCTCGCTTTGGCCTTGAGGCACCGCTTGCAGGCCAGCGCGCACGTTTTCGGCTAGGTAGGCCGCGCTAAAAATAGTTAGACCGATGATGGCTCGCACGACAGGGTCTGGTCGCATTCCCTCTGGCAAAAATAGCGGAATCAGTACCTGACCCATAAACAGAATAGAGATCAGCGGTACGCCTCTGACTAACTCAATGTAGGCAACAGAAAATAACCGAATCAGCGGCAGCTTACTCTGTCGACCTAGCGCCAGTGAAACCCCTGCCGGGAAGCAAAGTGCGATGCCGCTGATCGCTAAAAACAAAGTGAGCGATAGCCCTCCCCAAGAAGTAGTCCGAACCCTCTCTAGCCCAAACTCTAAGCCGAGCTGTGAGGGCAGCAGTCCCATCAGCGTGTACACAGCCAAGAACCCGATCAAAAACAGCGCCGCCTTACCAATGCCCTCAAGCGTATCTGGCTCTGAGAATGTCAAAACCATGGCAACGCCTAGCAGAATACCTAACGCCGCCATGAGTACAAGAAAGAATGAATAGCTTATACCTAGTCCGCCAACCAAGATAGGGAAAAGGATATTGCCTAGAACGTAGTAGCCCAGAGCAAAGCCGACCGCCAACAGCGCCAGTCTGCCTAGCCATTGCGTCAACACTGGAACGGTAAGCTTAGAAGCAAGCAGCCAGCCAGCAAGTAAGCCAAGACCGACTTGAAAGAGTACTGTGTAAAGCAAACTGGCTGTGAAATTATCGCCCCCTAGCAGGTAGAGAACAACAAAGTAGGAGATAAACCACCCTGCCGAAATTAGCTGGGGTGCTTTGGAAGATTTACGACCTAGAGCCTGACCAGCGATCGCACCTAGACCCAGCAGAACCAAACTCCCTAGCGAATAGACCAAATGAGGCCGAGTCATCGGCAGCAGCACCAGCAGTAGCACCGCTATGCCAAAGCCAATCAGGACTGGCTTTGAAAACAGCTGCTTTTGATTGCGCGCCAGAATGCCCCAGCTGACGCCCGCTAGGCCCAGCACCAGTGCAAAAATGGTCCAAACTCGCCAGTAAAAGTCAGGGGGATATAGCCCCACCATGTACTGCGCAAAGTTCTCTGTAACCACTGCCCAAGGGGCCTGCACAAACGCCCAAGTCAACATGCTGTAGAGCACGTAGAGAATCAAAGCGCCTAGGACAACAGTCAGTACGCTATTGAATGGACTATTGAACAGGTGCTTTTTGGTCCAGGCGATGGGGCCAGTTTGCTGGACTCTGGGGGCGCCGCGTTCTATGGGTCTAGAGCTAATGGTCATGGGTGGTTGGGACTCTTAGTTGGACTTGCTTGGTTCTACTTGCTTTGTTCTATTAGTGGATGCAGTTAACTAGCTAATAGCTAGCCAATGATTGGCCAGCCCACTGGCCTATTGCCCGACCTAACGTTCCTTGAACTGCACCGCTTTATTGAGCTGGTTCATATTCAAAGAGATCAGCAGATTGAGCGTGAGGTAAGTCGCCATCATCATCAAGAACACTTCAATCGGCTTGCCTGTTTGGTTAAAGGTGGTGTTGGCCAGGTTGTAGAGTTCTGGGTAGCCAACGGCAAAGGCCAAACTAGAGTTCTTAGCAAGGTTGGCAAATTCACTGTTGAGCGGTGGAATCAAAACTCGCAAAGACTGCGGAAAGACTACTAGCCGCATCGCTTTGTCATTTGTCAAACCAACTGAGCGAGCCGCTTCCCACTGACCGCGAGATACCGATTGAATACCCGCACGGACAATCTCGGCGATGAACGCGCCCGTGTAGAAAGTCAGCGCAGTGACAGAGCCAACGTAGCTCATCGACATCTCTAGTCCGCCCGTCGCCTGCCCTCTCTCTGAAATCTGAGGCGTGTTCCAATTGAAGGCGAATAACAAAATGGCTAGCGCGGCAATCGCCAGCCCAATCATCACCCCTTGCAGCAGCTTGCCATCGCTACCCGCTTCGACCATGGACTTGAGGCGCATGCGCCAAACCACAAAGATAGCCACTGCTAACGCTAGCAAAGCTATCAGCCAAAGCCCTTCTGGATTAGTCAACAGAGCAATAATCGCCCCCTTGAAAAACAGCATATCTTCTGCAGAATTGCTCATCAGCAGAAAATAGTCGACGACTAGCACCGCCACAATCACTGCCACTGCGCCCAAGCGCTCTAGCCAGCCGGCGATACCCGCTGCAAATCGACCATATCGAAACTTGTTGATTGAGTTCCACAAAAGGCCAAATAGCAAAAGCGCCAAGCCCACTAGCATCAGCGCCACCCAGACCTCACCCGGCAGCCCCGGCCCTGGCAGGCTCAAGTTTCTATTATTAGCCACTAGCCAGACGGTGTTGGCTGAGGGTAGAACAATCTGGTTCGCTTCGTTCGGGATGGCTAAGAAAACTGCCAGATACCAAAACAACAGCTGTAGCAACAGCGGCACATTACGCACTAGACCCACATAGACTCGGCTGATTTGGAAGAGTAGCCAGTTGTCCGAAAAGCTGGCAACGCCTGCGGCGATGCCAACAATTGTCGCGGTGATAATGCTGACAAAAATCAGCCTGAGCGAGTTAACGACACCGGCCTGAATCACCTTGGCGTACGAATCTTGCAGTTCGTAGCCGAGCATATTCTCGCCAATCGCGAAGCCAGCGGGGTTTTGCAAAAAGCTAAAGCTAAACTCTGTGCCCTGACGCCGCAGGTTCTGAGTAAGATTGCCAAACAGATAGGAGAAAGTAGCAAATACAGCGATCGCCACAATCACTTGAAAAGCGATCTGCCAGAAACGTTCATCTCTTAGCAGCGATCGCACGCCAGAGATAGGTTTGTTCAAGCGTTGTGCCATAGTCTTCGTCCAATCAACAATCTTTAATTCAATTCAGCTGTTAACTCAATTCAGCTATTAACTCAATTCAGCGACCAGTTCAATCCAGCCGTTTAGATCAGTCGTCTAACCTATGAGGCTATTCAAGAACAGCAGTATTTGTCCCGAGCTAACCGCAACTATGCAGCAAAACCGCGCCCTATTCCGTCTCATTGTTTACAAAAACAGATTGCTCCATTTTCAAGCAACCGGGTTCATACTCTTACAGCTAGAGTACAGCTAGAAGCTCTCTCGCATTCTTGAAGAGAATTCGTACGGACATCATAATCCTTTCGCACTGACAACTTAAGCCCGATACGAAACGTATTATTTCTAGCTCAATCCGCTGCCGCAAATTCTCCGCTACAAACACAGGCGCGAGCAGCCAAATCAATATTGGTTGCCCACGCCTATGGATTCAGACAAAAAACAGTAGAGTCTGAGGTTATATCAGTCAGTCAGCTAGCAAGCTGATTTAACGGAACGGCGGAGAATAGAGCAATCCACCGTCAGTCCACAGTGCGTTCTGCCCGCGCTCTAGTGCAAACTGTGACTCCGCGCCCAAATTGCGCTCGTAGATTTCGCCGTAGTTGCCAACACTTCTGACAGCCCGCAGTGCAAAGTCATTAGGCAGGCCCATATCTGTGCCTAGTGTGCCTTCTGCTCCAGCAAATCTAAGGATGTTTGGATCTTCAGTCGATTCAACCGTCGATTCAATATTCTCAGCAGTCAGCCCCAACTCTTCCGCTTCGATCAGCGCGTAGGTTACCCACTTAACTGTATCAAACCAAGCAGAGTCATTGTTGATTGTCACAGGGCCCAAAGGCTCTTTGGACATAGTGACTTCCAACAGAACATGCTCATCAGGGTTGCTAAGTGTGCTACGGCGAGCAATTAGCTGAGATTTGTCCGAAGTCATCCCTTCGCAACTGCCTGCTTCGTACGCTGCATATGCCGCATCTGCGTCTTGGAAAGTCTGCGGATCGAAGGTCACACCCGCTTCACGCATTTGGTCGGCCAGGTTTAGCTCGGTAGTAGTACCTGCTTCTACGCAAATCGATCGACCTTCGAAATCGGTCAGCTCAGAAATTCCTGCCGCCTCACGCACCATCATGCCTTGACCGTCATAGAAAGTAGTCGGGGCAAACTCCATGCCTACCGAAGTATCTCGGCTGACTGTCCAGGTGGTGTTGCGAGCCAGCATGTCGACCTCGCCACCTTTTAGGGCTTCAAAACGCTCGGTCGAGTCGAGGTTACGATAGACAACTGCCTCAGGATCGTCGAACAGCGCTGCGGCAACCGCCTTACAGGTATCCACGTCTAAGCCAGAATACTCCCCGGCTTCTACAAAGCTAAAGCCAGGAATACCACCGTCCACGCCGCAGACCAGCTCACCACGAGCCAGCACAGTCTGCAAACGACTACCCGCGCTACCACCGACTGCTGCTGCATCATCGTCAGCATCAGCAGCACCAGGGTCTGCGCCAGGGGCAGCACAGCTAACCAATGCCATTGCGCCCACGCTCGCCGCGAGCATCAAACTCCATTTTTTCATATCAAACCTTACGCACTTCCGAATAAAGGGAACACAACTGGCTTGATTAAGTTGTCGATGGCAACAGGAGCCTCAAAATAGATTTACCAACACTAGAAAAAGACAGCTGACGCCTCTCGTACAACCTATCAAGCGGTAATTGCGCTCAACAGTATCATCTTTTTCACGGGGATAATCGGTGCTTCTAGCTACGGTCCGAGTATAGGCAGCCACCAACAATGAATAGAAAGTAGGGAAAAGCAACCGCTGGCATGGATTTCCACCCTAAGTGTGGCGTAAATTACAAATGTGTTATTTGAACGGCTCTGTCATTTGAACGACTCTACTGCGAGACTCTCTACGACTGCTGAGCGATATCGCGGATCAAAGGAATTCTAGTTTGGATATACCGGCTCACTGCGGGTAAATCACCTGGATCGAAGGTTGGGTCAGCTTTAAGGATGTCTACGATCCATTTCGAGACGCTAGAGTCATCGAGTGAGGCGAGTCGCTGGTTAGGAGAAGCTTCAAGAATTGACCAAAACTGGCGAAGAAGACAGATGTCCATATACAAAAACCTTTATATTGTCTTTAGGTTTACCGCATACCAAAGCAATCAAACAGGGACTCACACTTTAAAACATTGTTCTTAACAGCGGCGTTACGACCGTTACATCACTTCATTGCTAGGGATAGAAAACTATGTCTTTCTACCGACGCACTAAGAAAAGTTCGTCAGGTGACTGAGCCTATCAGAATGCTTTCCGCTATTTTATCTAGGGCAGCGATCGCACCATCCGTAGTCTGCCCACTGACGCTAAAGACCATAGACTCCCCATAGACTCTTTGAGCTGGGTGATCTAACGAGTTAGCCGCGCCACTAGTCGCAATGACTGCGGCCCCGGTACAGGTATTCATCAGAGTAATGGCCTGAGCTCTAAGCGAGAGCTTTTGATCATAGGCGCTATCAGGAAGCGCTGCCACACTAGGTAAAGATGTTTGTAACTCGGTCAGCCTGAGCTTAAGCTGCACGGCAAGATCGTGATCGATAATCCGCCGATTTAATGATTGTCCCAATACGTCTACACCCGCTCGGGCGCAGCCAAAGATTAACCCCAACGGACTCAGCGGATTAGCATGGTCGCGTCCCTCAATCCATCCTTTCGGTTTGCACCCTACTACCTGCGCTGCTGGCAAAACCCAATCCTTCATCTCTACTGTCACCGTATTCATCGACGACATAGCCGCTAAGCGCATCGGCTCACTTACCACAATTTCTGAGCTGGTTTCTGAACGACTAACTAGCGGTATCAGACCAAACACCGCCGAGCCATCCGGCAAAACAGCCGCACCGACAAATTCATCAAACAGTCCCGCACCCGTGACCCACGGAACTAGTCCATTTAACCGATAGCCTCCCGCGACTACTTCTGCGCGCAAAGGCGAAGGCTGACGGCGAAGCTGAGAAAACCCCACCCCAACCCGTCGATTGCCCGAGACCATTTCAGGCAGATAGCGTTGCTTTAGCACTTCATTCTCACCGCTAAGCAGCAAGCTAGCAGCGCTTTGATGTTGGGTTTGCAAAAAAGCTAATGCGCCTGATTGGCGGGCGATCGCACTTTGAAACCACTGATATTCGCTACTGCTTAAGCCCAAACCACCAATTGACGAATCCGTATCAGGCAGCTTGGGTGCTAACCATCCTTTCGAACCCAAAGCTAGAAAAGCTGAAAACAGCTGGCCTGGTTCGCGGTCCAAGCGCTGTGCAACGGGTACGACCTGACTTTCTAGATACGCTTCTAGCTCTGTTAGAGGGATCTGTCTGTCACGAGTAATGTCGATGGAAGGCATGGACGGATTTTTGGTAGATCGCTTTAACTATGATAAAGACAAAAGCTAGCCCTGCCACAAGCCTCCAAAAGCCCTCAATCACGGGCTCTCAACCACGAGTCCTCAATCACGAGCCCTAAGTTCTATGAATCTGCTGTGTATCAGCAATGGTCACGGTGAAGACACGATTGCCGTACGTATTCTCACCGCTATCCGTCAGCGAGCGCCAACTGTTGACCTGCATGCCCTACCTATCAGCGGAGCCGGGCATGCGTATCATCGAGCTGTCATTCCTGTGATCGCACAGGCAAAAGCACTACCTTCAGGTGGATTTCTCAACCGTGACCCTCAGCAGCTCGCCAAGGACCTAGGCGGAGGACTGATACAACTGACCAGGTCCCAGCTTTCTGCCATCCGAACTTGGGCAACAATCACTTCAGCCAACAGCGCTTATATTCTCGCGGTGGGTGATATTGTCCCGTTGCTCTTTGCCTATTACAGCGGCCTGTCCTACAGCTTCCTTGGCACTGCCAAATCAGAGTATTGGCTACGAGACGAATCCGGCAGGCATCCGTCGATCAAGCCTTGGGATCGATTTGAAGGCTGGTCAGGTTCAGTGTATCTACCTTGGGAACGCTGGCTGATGTCCCGCCAACGGTGCGACAACGCTTTCGTTCGAGATGAATTTACAGCGACTCATTTGCTAAAACGGGGAATACCGGCTCAGTATTTGGGCAATCCGATGATGGATGGCCTGATGGATGGCCTGATGGATGACCTTTCACCTAGCGATGATCGCTTAGTAGCCCGGCTCAATCAGGACCCAGCGGCGTTGAGCGTCCTATTGCTACCGGGCTCTCGACAGCCCGAAGCCTACGACAACTGGGTCCGAATAGTGGCGAGCCTACCAGGTTTGATCAAAGCATTTCCCGACAGACCATTGGTGTTGTTGGCCGCGATCGCCCCTACCCTTTCCCGCCAGAAGTTGACCGCTTTACTGCCGTCTGATTGGACAGGGAACGACCATGACAAATCAATCTACAGACACCAGAGTGCCACCCTGATTCTCTCTGACGCCTTTAACGATTGTTTGCATCAAGCTGAAATTGCGATCGCCACCGCAGGCACTGCCACTGAGCAGTTCGTCGGCCTAGGCAAACCCGCCATCACCCTTCCTGGCAACGGGCCCCAGTTTACCAGAGCCTTTGCAACCGTTCAGTCAAAGATGTTAGGTCCGTCTGTTCAGATGGTGGAAGAGGTGAGCGCGGTTGGACGTGCGATCGCCAATCTCATCAGCGACTCCGATCAGCTTCAGCTAATCCACAAAAATGGTAAACATCGCATGGGTGAACCTGGCGCGGGAGATCGCATCGCCAAGAAAGTGCTAGAAATAATGACTAACAATAGGTGCTAGAGCCACTCTAGAGATTTAACCTAGAAATCCAAACTATCCGGCGTACGCGGAAACGGAATCACGTCGCGAATATTGGCCATACCCGTCATGAACTGAACTAAGCGCTCAAAGCCCAGACCAAACCCAGCGTGAGGGACTGTTCCATAGCGGCGTAAATCCAGATACCACCAGTAGTCCTCTTTAGGCAAACCCGCTTCAGCAATCCGGCGCTCTAACACGTCCAAGCGTTCTTCCCTTTGAGCCCCACCAATAATTTCGCCAATGCGAGGCGCCAAGACATCCATCGCTGCAACTGTCTTGTTATCGTCATTTAGACGCATGTAGAAAGCTTTGATTTCGGCTGGGTAGTCCGTGACCATGACTGGCTTCTTGAAAAGTTCTTCGGCTAGATAGCGTTCGTGTTCGGACTGTAGGTCGATGCCCCATTTGACCGGGAACTCGAAGGTTTTGTCTTTGTTTGCGATTGCCCGTTCCAACAGAGAAATTGCTTCTGTATAGCTGATGCGCTCAAAGTCATTGCTAATAATGTTCTCAGCGGTTTCGAGCACGGTTTTATCAATCCGCTGATTGAAAAACTCCATATCGTCAGCGCAGTGTTCCATCACGTAGCTAAAGACATGCTTCAAAAAAGCTTCAGCCAAATCCATATTGCCCTCTAGATTGCAGAAAGCCATTTCTGGCTCAACCATCCAGAACTCGGCTAGGTGACGAGCAGTATTAGAATTCTCAGCGCGAAAAGTAGGACCAAAGGTATACACATTGCCAAAAGCCATAGCCATAATCTCGGCTTCGAGCTGACCGCTTACAGTCAGATAGGCAGGCCGCCCAAAGAAATCCTGGCCATAGTCAGCCTTACCAGATGCATTAGTCGGAATACTATCCAGGTCAAAGCGAGTGACAGTAAACATCTCGCCCGCACCTTCGCAGTCACTAGCAGTCAGGATAGGCGTATGCATCCAGAGAAAATCGCGTTTCCAAAAAAATTCGTGAATAGCAGTAGCACAGGCATTTCGCACCCGAAAGACCGCGCCTAGCGTGTTAGTACGACTGCGCAAGTGGCCGATGGTGCGCAGGAACTCAAAGGAATGGCGCTTTTTCTGTAGCGGATAGGTCTCGCCATCCGATTCGCCAAAGATCTCTATCTTACTGGCCTGTAGCTCCACCCTCTGGCCTTTTCCAGGAGACTCGCTCAAGGTACCCGTGACCTGAATAGAAGCTCCTGTGCTGATGCGATCCATACTGGCATCGTAATCTGGCAGCTCCGCAGACGCGATCACCTGTAAACCTGTCATAGAAGAACCGTCGTTAACTTCTATGAAGGTAAATTTCTTAGCACTGCGCTTCGTTCTTACCCAGCCTTGAATGGTCAGGGTCTCGCCTGGCTGCCCTGAGTTGAGAATATGTTTGACGCGCTGGGAAGTAGTCATAGAAAGGTTGAAGGGTCTGTTGTTCCTAATATTCTATGTCTTCAAGCTCGCCTCTGTTCTATCTGTCTAATTTACAGGCGCTAGCCAATCAAACCACCTAAAAACAGATGTAGGAACCAGCCGATCACTATACCCAAACCGACAAAGCGAACGACTTGCCAGAAAGGTTCTTGCATCTGCCGCCAAGAGAGCAATTGACTCTCTAGCGTGACCTTGAGCGCTTCTATGCGGTCTTGCATCTGGGCTAGCTCTTCGGCAGGTAGATTGCTTAAGTCGGCGGCTGTGAGCTTTTCGTATTTGGCTTTGGCACGGCGGATAGCAAAGAAGCGATCGCGCAATAGCAAAAAATCATCAGCCGTCTGCTTTAGATCCTGCTCAAAGCTAGCGAGGTCGTCATCGCTGGGTAGATGAGGGGCTCTAGTAGAAGCTTTTCTGGATAATTTCATATATGCTGCAAAGGATAGATGGCCATTAATGCAATAGAAACGATGACACCTTCTAGCCAGCTTCCTATTCAATCGACCGGCGAAGCCACCGCTGACATGGACCGCGCTGCGCTTCAATCCTTCAGCGCTGAAGTCCTAGCTCAGGCACTAGTAGAAAAGCTCGCTATCTCAAATCGCGACTGGCACAGGCTCAGCGCTAACCGCAACGTTCGTGCCCGAGAGCAGGCTGCCGCCGCCCTAGTATACATGCTCAAAGACAAACCCGAAGAAGCCCTGCCTCGGTTAGAACAAGCCGTTGGCTGGTTAGACAAAACGCTCAAAGCGCCTCCTTGTCCTACTCATAAAGAAAGAGCACAAAGCCGCTAGAACAAGCCGCCAGAGCTAACGACTAGAACTGCCGCTAGTTCTGGTCATTAGACGGGCCATCAGAACTACAGGCTGTGAACAGAAGACACAGACCATCTGCGCCACCATAGCTCAATCTGCCTGATGAAAGCCGCAGGGCTAAGTACCAGCCATGGAAAAGGGGGTTGGATCTGCTTGGCTAGTTGAACCTCTTTGCCGTCATCGCTCCAACAGACTTGGTCAAATACTTGATGCAGTATGTAGAGACCTCGACCGCAGTCGCTGACCATATGAATGTCTTTTTGAGCGTCTTTTTTGCTGTCTTTTTGACCGTCTTTCTGGGCGTCTAGCAGATAGCTATCTCCAGCCGGGCAAGGACAGGACAAAGGTCGGACAAAACCCTTACCCTGGTCGGATACAATCCACCAGTAGTAGCCATTGGCTTTAGCGTAGCGAACTGACACAACCTTTTGGGGATCAAGCTGATTACCGTGCTTTGCAGCGTTCACTAGGGCCTCTTGCAAGCCCAATCGCAGCTCGTCGTGTAGTAGTCCTGGCATCGGCGCAAGCAACGCATCCAGAATAGGTCGAAGGTACAGCGTTGAGGAAAAGCTGAGTCTATCCCACCGCTTTATAGTGGCAGGAGCCGCATTGACGACGGCCTCAGACCGTTCGTCAGCATATTTTCTATTAGAAGATGGTGCAGTGTAGCGCACTTGAGCAACTCTCCTACAGGCTTATCGACTGCGTTGAAGCGATCATCCAGTCAGCTGATCGCTTTGATTGTCTGTTTTGACCGTTTGTTTCGTATGTGTTTCGTATGTAGCTTTATGCATGGCATGTATTTTCATGCATGGCATGTAGCTTTATGCACAGCTATCTCAAACAGACAGAGACTGCATTACTAGCTACAAAATCACTGGGTACAGACGCTAGGTACAGACCACTGAAATGAACTCTCTAAAATTTTTTTGAAAAATGAGATTTTTAATTTGATAATTCTTGATACAGGTTTTAGTCTATCAGAAGATCTAGCTAGATAGCCAAAACATCCGCAAATATATGGTTTCAAGAATACTAGATAATACCCTTTACGAGAGAAGTCCCTGAGAAACAGAACAACTTATGTTACATATGAGTCAAGAACAAAGCTAATAGGCTAAAGCGTGCGCTTTTCAGGATTGAAAGAGTGACACGCAGTCGGCCTACAACCCTTTCTATGAGAGAGATACAGGCTTCTTCGCTTTCGAGAGAATCGTTCAGCAAAGGAAGAACAAATCAGAGTGAAAGCTGTTCTGTTTTCAGTACAAATACTTAAATAGCGATGTTCTTTAGCTCATCTCTAACTTGTATGTCGACTTGTAATAGAAGTTACACGTGCTGCATCATCTTGAGGATTTGTTAATTTATCCGGATGATAGAAGATAACGTAAGTATGAGTACGTCCAAAGTCTCTGATGCAAAAGAGTCTCTAATTTAGAGAAAGTAGAACAAAAAGACTTTTTCCCCAATCTGTGGTAATCACTCAGCCGTTTGGTGACTTCTAGCTGTTTCAGCGACTACGTCTGATTTATCACTCGAGAGCGTTTCTAGCGCTGCTTGAACGTCTGAGCGATGAGAAAAATGACCTAACGCTTGGGCTAGGCGATGACGAATTTGCCAGTCATCGCTGTCAACGTAGGGAAGCAAAAGGGGAATAGCCCGCTCGTCTTTTAGCTCGCCTAGCGCACCAATAGCAGATACTAAAACTAGAGAGTTTCCTTCATTTAGCGCGGTTTGAAGGAGGTCAAAAGCGCGGGGATCGCCCATTTCACCTAAGCAAGCAACAATACTCATCTTCACTAGCCATTCAGGCGTAGTTTGATATAACGTCTGCAAATCGCTGAAGGCTTCGCTCAGTTTGAGTGCGCCAATAGAATCGGCAGCTGCCGCCTGTACATCTGGTTCGGGATCGGCGAGAGCCTGCTTGAGCAGATCAAGCGCAGTATCAAGATCCTGTTTGCCTAGGGTAGAGATTTGGCTAACGGCGGCGTAGCGAACGCGGGTGTTGCTGTCTTTACAAAGTGGTTGAATTAGCTCGAAGGCGGTGTCAGGTTTGATATTGCGCAGTAGATTGATGCCTTTGATGCGATCGCCAAAGTTCTCTGAGCTAATCATGGGTCGGATTTGCTCGGGGGTTTGCTTCGGGGTTCGCTCAGGTGGTGAGGCAGAAGACATGGCTGACAAGGTAAATGTATGGTAGCTACTTGCTTAAGCATAAAGGCTGTTTGAGCATAAGGAACCAGCTAGCAATGAAAACAAGCAATTCGGGTCTAGTAATTTGAGCATCATAATTTCAGCGGTGCTACCAATTGCGCTAGTGGCACTCTGCGGCGTTTGGATAGGCCGACTATTTTCGCTGGATATTCGGACGCTGACCCGGCTGAGTATCTATGTGCTGCTCCCGGCATTGGTGCTGACGGGGGTCTATGGCAGCGATCTCGATCGAGGTGTGATAATACGGATCGTGGCAGGCTTCTTGCTGAACTGCGCTGTACTGTATGGGGTTGCGATCGCCCTAGCCAAAAAGCTCCAGCTTCCCCTGGACACTCAAAAAAGCCTAGTAGCCACCACTTTACTAGCTAACACTGGCAACATCGGTCTACCCTTTATCCTGTTCACGCTCGGAGAAGCCGCACTAGAGCGGGCGATTGTCTATCTAATCGCCTCAGCCATCTTTATCGCTAGTGTCGGCCCCATATTCCTGAAAGGTCAGGGGATCAAAGCCGGGATCAAAGTCACCTTTAGCCTGCCGGTTTTCTGGGCTACCCTAGCCGGGATTGGCTTGCAGGTGCTGACCTGGCAAGTCCCCCTAGCCATCGACCGAGCCCTAGTGTTGATGGCGGATGCCGCTATTCCAATTGCTCTTCTGACACTAGGCATTCAGCTGTCTCGCATACCGATAAAGATCGGTCAGTACGAACTGATAGCTGCTGCCCTTCGCATTATCGTCTCTCCGCTCAGCGCCTACGGCATTGGCCAAGCGCTAGGACTAAGAGACTTAGATTTAGCCGTATTGGTCATGCAGGCGTCTATGCCCGTTGCTGTCACGACCTTGGTCTGGGTCACAGAATTTGGCGGCGATACTGTGCGCGTAGCTAGAACCATTGTCTTATCAACTGTACTGAGCTTTGCTACCTTGCCAGTAGTCCTGTGGCTAATCACTCGTTAGTAGTACTTACCTATTAACGCTCCCCTGGGTGCTCATTGCTGTGCAGGGCGCTGCCAAGATCTGCTCCCCAGTCTGATAGATATATAGACCGACATCGCCACCGTAGTTGGTAATAGCATACTCATAAAACTCATCCCCTTGCGCCTGCCGAAAGCTGTAGCGAATGCCGCTTTCAGGCTCTTGAATAATCAATGGCGCATTCAAGTTGGGGTCTAGATCATCATAGGTAATATCGCTTGTCAGCGTTAGACCTTGAGCGCTGTACGCGATTTCATCCGTTGCTGGCCGACTGAGCGTGACTTTGTACAAATCGTCGCCGCACTGATACTGAGCACTCCAGCCCACCGCTGGCAGTCGACTATAAAACGCTTCGCTAGTAGGCGTATAGCTTTGTTCGAAAGGTGGTTCGGGAATATCCCCCGCGCCGCGTACGCACTCATCTGGTACGCCATCACCATCAAAATCAATCCGAGATTCGCTGTCGATCCCATCGCCGTCACAGTCAACCGTGGGCTCGATCAATTCGCCGCGCCGGGCCTCAGTCTTATTCCGTATTGAAGCACTGTGTGTTGATACATCGGGTGATTTAGTCGCAGATGCATCAGCGCCCGAAGCGGCTGAAACAAAAGCTGATAGCAGCACTGTCAGGGCGACAAGCGAGGAGTAGGATTTCAGCGATCGGACGGTTTGCATCATTTCTGTAGGAAAGTGCCAGAAGACTGGTAAAAGCAACTAGTACAGATACTAGCACTGGCTTTTTTTGATATTTCCGAGGGGGTGGTCACCTTCCCAACTGTACAGTTCTGAGCTGTTCTATTCCTCCTGCGGTAGAAAATATTCACGCTACAAATGAATTTTCAAAACCAGATCGGACATAGCCTCATTCACCCGATTTTCTTCGCAGTTTTTTCTTTCATAAAAGTGTTCTCAGCAAGCCAAATCTTTATTATTTTCACAGATTTGGGTTCTATCCTAGAAGATGTAGCGATCTTTTGGGGTCATGCAATATATCTACTACTTCGCTAACACCAGCCTGGTTCTACGGCTTTTGACCTACCTACCTCAGCAGGTAGCTATTCACCTAGAATCAGCAACAGTGATCTATCTAATCGACAGATGGGTTGTCAGAATAAAACTCAAAGCCCGTCTTCTTCCCCGACAGAATCAAGACTTTCTAGCCTTCTTGAACGAAAACGGCACTCCCTTCAGTCTTACACTCAGATTAGCTAACGCTTTTGACAGTTTAGATGCAGGCGTCAGCATCGCTGAGGTGATGAAGCGCCATCATGTTGTAGTTATCTCTCACGGTGCGCTTAGCCCCAGCGACTTGACCGAGTTTCGATCAATGTTTGTGCAGGGATTGGGCTACTGCCCGCCTAGTCTGGTGTAGGAGTTCAATTTCGTTAAGCAGGGTACGGCTGGCAGTTTGGGCAGTAGTAAATCCGGCGGCTGCTTACCATCTCCTTGACAATTGGCGTGCCGCAAACGTAGCAGGGTTTGTCGACTCGGCCGAACACCCAGTAGCGATAATCGCGGTAGCGTAGTCCTTCTGACTTTAGCTTGTTTGCTAGATCGAGGTCGTTGGTAACGCCCTTGTATCTGTAGGACTGATACGAGATTGAGATAGAGACGTCCGCTAGGGCATACAGCTGTTCATCGGTGCAGTCCATCGGACGTAGATAAGGATTAAGCCTAGCTACAAACAAAATCTCACTGCGAAGATAGTTACCGATTCCAGCTAAGAAGTGCTGATCTAGGTAGAGGGTTGAAAAGCGACGGCGATGATGCTTTTTAGAACGCAGTAGAGCCTGCAAGTCTTCTGGCTGCAATCTCTTGCTGAGCACATCTGGCCCAAGCTTACTCAAGAAAGGATGGTTCTCTATCTCTGACTGGCTACTTAGAATCTGGATGTCTGAGGCGCTGTAGAGTAGAGCCGATTTTTTTTCATTGTGAATGGCGAATCGAAGCTGCCGATTAGTCTCAGGAAAATCGTAGGCTTTGCGCACCATCCACTTGCCGTAGAGCTGATTGTGCGTGTAGACGCTGAGGCCGTTGTCAAAATGAGTCAGCATCGCCTTGCCACGGGTTTCGACTTCGGTGACTCGGCAGCCCGCTAGATCAGCCTCGAAAGGCTTGAGATGATCGAAGGCAAAGAAGACTTCGGTAGTGGGGTAGGGGCGGATGGCGCGCTGGATTTTATCGGCGGCGATGCGGATTTCGGGGCCTTCGGGCATGGAAGAGGTGGAAGAGAAGGATGAGGGATGAATTTAAAGGCTAATGCTGGACTGCGAAAGATTACGAAAGCGTGAGCAAGTGACAAGCCAGTCGGAGTGTTACGGTATCGTGATCATAGGTTAATTCGCGGTTACATTGCTTTAGGTATATGACTTCAGCCAATCTGTCGGCAGCTAATGTTTCGTCCCGACCCCATGCCAAGGCAAGACCGCTGAAGCCAGGCGCGGCTAAGCCAGCAAAGGAGCGGTGCAGTGAGTGTGGCCTTTGCGACACCTCCTATATTTACTATGTGAAGGATTCCTGTGCGTTTCTCAATCAGCAGGTGAGTGAGCTGGAGACAGTGAATCATGGGCGCGCTCGGGATTTAGACGATGAGGCTGAGCTGTACTTTGGTGTGCATCGGCAGATGGTGGCGGCGCGGAAGCTAGCACCAATTGAGGGGGCGCAGTGGACCGGGATTGTCAGCACATTGGCAATTGAGATGCTAACTCGTGGGCTGGTCGAAGGCGTCGTTTGTGTGCAAAACACAGAGGACGATCGGTTTCAGCCGATGCCAGTGGTTGCTAGAACGCCAGAAGATATCTTGGCAGCTAGGGTGAACAAGCCAACCCTGTCGCCGAACCTGTCTGTACTCGATCAAATCGAGCGCTCTGGCATGAAGCGGGTGCTGGTAATCGGCGTGGGCTGTCAAATTCAGGCGTTGCGGGCGGTGCAAGATCAAATCGGGTTAGAGAAGCTATACGTGCTGGGAATGCCGTGCGTGGATAACGTGACTCGCGCGGGCCTGCAGAAGTTTTTGGATACGACGAGTCGTTCGCCAGAAACCGTAGTAGCTTACGAATTCATGCAGGATTTTCAGGTGCATTTCAAGCATGAGGACGGCTCGGAAGAGAAGGTGCCGTTCTTTGGCCTAAAGACGAACAAGCTGAAGGACGTGTTTGCGCCGTCTTGTATGAGCTGCTTTGACTATACGAATTCGCTAGCGGATATCGTGGTGGGCTATATGGGCGCGCCGTTCGGCTGGCAGTGGATGGTGGTGCGCAATCAGACGGGCGCCGAGATGTTTGAGCTGTTAGAGGGGTTGATTGAGACGCAGCCTGTGATGAGTAGTGGCGATCGCACCCAAGCCGTCCAAAACAGCATCCCCGCCTACGACAAAGGTGTCACCCTGCCGATGTGGGCTGCCAGACTCATGGGCGTCGTGATCGAAAAAATTGGCCCAAAGGGACTAGAGTACGCCCGCTTCTCGATTGATTCGCACTTCACCCGCAACTATCTGTACACCCGCCGCAACCATCCGGAGAAGCTAGAAGCGCACGTCCCTGAATTTGCCAAGCGCATTGTGAGTCAGTACAAGCTGCCCGAGAAGTAAGGTCGCCTTTGACTAGATTCAGATAAAAACTGAAGGAGAAACGCCAAATCGATTGGCCAAGGCACGAATTTGATCAAGTTCCAGCTTTTTCTTCCTTGTTAAAACTTCGATGACAGTTTCTTCTGTACCGATCTCTGACAAGTCTGATTCGCAAAGCGTATGCTCCTCCATTAGATAAGTAAGTATATCTACGCTGTCGCTGTCAGGAATCGAATGGTGCGTTTCTTCGTAGGCTTCTATGAGAATGCCTAGAGTGTCTAAGAGCGTGTAGAGTGGGTGCCCTTCATTTGTGCCGACTTCATCTATTAAGCTGCTTAGGCGCTCGACAGCCTGGTCGTAATCCTGCTCGCTGCGGATAGTAAGAATTGGAGCAATTACACTCCACTGCTTTTGTATCTCTGGCGCGATGGCTATCATAGCTTCCACTTACCTTTGTCGTATTCTCTGTGAGTCAGAATGTGACGGATAAATATTTTGCCTCGATTGAAATGAACGGAAGCAATTAGCCGATACTTATTGCCACCGATGTTGAAAACAACGAGGTCGCCTACTTGATCCGCAGAAGGGAATGTTGCCCGCAAACTTGCAAAATTACTAAATTCCGTTCCTTGAACAATCTTAAACCATCTAGCAAGTGCCTTCTCGCTATCTGGATGCTCTGTCCAAAAAAGACGCAGGGCTTTCCTAGAGATGATGTGCATTTGTAAATTTTATAAAAGTTGGTAGTCCATCTATCTAACTTTGCGAATCTCGGTATGGGAGAGTACATGCTGTGCCCTGGTTCGTTTTGCCCTCGTATATTTGAACAGTGAATTAAGCAATGAGTAACTATATTAGCCGCCGTGACTATGCTGATACCTTTGGGCCGACGGTGGGCGATCGCATCCGCCTTGCCGACACAGAACTATTTCTAGAAGTCGAACAAGATCTAACCTCATACGGCGGCACCTACTACGGCGACGAGGTGAAGTTTGGTGGCGGTAAGGTGATCCGCGATGGCATGGGTCAATCGCCAATTTCGCGGGCAGATGGCGCTGTCGATACCGTGATTACCAATGCGCTGATCCTTGACTGGTGGGGCGTAGTCAAAGCTGACGTAGGCATTAAGGACGGAAAGATTGCCACAATTGGGAAGGCGGGCAATCCCTACACGCAAAATGACATCGATATCATTATTGGACCGAGTACGGAGATTATTGCTGGGGAAGGCAAAATCCTGACAGCAGGGGCGATCGATTCGCATATTCACTTTATTTGTCCGCAGCAGATTGAAGTGGCGATCGCATCGGGCGTTACCACTATGCTCGGTGGCGGCACAGGCCCAGCCACAGGCACACTCGCCACTACCTGTACCCCCGGCGCTTGGAACATTCACAGAATGCTCGAGGCCGCTGAAGCCTTTCCAGTAAACCTGGGCTTTATGGGCAAAGGCAATTCTAGCCAGCCGCAGGCATTGGTTGAGCAGGTCCAGGCTGGGGCGATGAGTCTGAAGCTACACGAAGACTGGGGAACCACAGCCGCTGCGATTGACAACTGCCTTTCTGTTGCAGATGAATATGATGTACAGGTCGCTATTCACACCGATTCTCTCAACGAGTCTGGGTTTGTAGAAACAACAATCGCTGCTTTCAAAGACAGAGTCATTCACACCTTTCACACAGAAGGCGCGGGCGGGGGACACTCGCCCGATATTCTCACAGTTTGCAAGCTCAGTAACGTGCTGCCCGCTTCGACGAACCCGACTCGGCCCTACACTATCAACACCTTTGACGAGCACAAAGACATGCTGATGGTGTGCCATCACCTAGACAAAAACATTCCAGAAGATGTGAAGTTTGCAGAATCTCGCATTCGCCGAGAGACCATTGCAGCAGAAGATTTATTACACGACATGGGCGCATTTAGCATTATGGCGTCGGACTCGCAGGCGATGGGGCGGGTGGGTGAGGTGATCACTCGCACCTGGCAGACGGCGCACAAGATGAAGGTGCAGAAAGGGCTGCTGCCACACCCGGAGAATCAGAACGAGACGCATGATAACTACCGAGCTAAGCGGTATGTGGCGAAGTATACGATTAATCCTGCGATCACCCACGGCATCTCTAATGTCGTCGGCTCTGTAGAAGCAGGCAAACTGGCCGACCTGTGCCTATGGAATCCGGCCTTCTTTGGTGTCAAACCAGAGACTGTCGTCAAAGGCGGCTATATTGCCTGGGCACAGATGGGCGATGCCAATGCCAGTATCTCTACCCCTGGCCCCGTGCATATGCGGCCTATGTTCGGCAGCTACGGCAAGGCAATCTCTAGCACGGCGCTGACGTTCGTTTCAACAGCAGCAATGGACAATGATATCGCTGGGCAGCTAGGACTAGACGCTAGTCGGCTAAGTGCAGTATTAAATACGCGGCAGTTAGAAAAGACGGATCTAAAGCTGAACGACGTTATGCCAAACATCGAAGTCACACCTGAGACTTTTGAAGTGCGAGTTGATGGCAAGCTGCTGACTTGTGAGCCCGCGGACAAGCTACCAATGGCCCAGCGTTACTTTCTGTTCTAGGACTCGCGTTCTAGAGCCTTTGTTGTGCACATGTTACGTACAGAACTTCCAGCAACAATAACAAAAAAGTAATAAAAGCACTGAACCAACCAAAAGACAGAGTTCTCCCTAGAAGGAAGATTTTCAGATCAGCAGTTCTGTATCGATAGATACAACTCTTGCCCTATTCGAGGCTTAGGATACCATCAAAATCAGTGAAATTACTAGAAAGAGGTCTATTCAGCCTCATTCTAATGGTTGATTTACATCAGTTTGTATGCATGATGCGCTTAGTTTTAGGCTGTGGGCGTTATCAGGCTATGGGCTGGGAGTCTTCGGTGCACTGAGATACGAATGTTAAACGTGTGATTTAGGGAGTAAAGAAGTCAATCGATGGCCAAACTGGGTAGACGTAAATTTTTGGTATACGGCACCGCTGCCGCAGGTGCGAGCGTATTGTTAAAGTCCTGTGCTCCGGCGGCTGAAGAGGGCGCTGAACCCGTTGCTGATACGGGCGGTGAAGCGAGCGTCGATTCAGGAGATACGATCAAAGTCGGTATTTTGCACTCTCTGAGTGGCACGATGGCGATTAGTGAAACCACTGTAGTGGACGCGGAAGAGCTAGCAATTGAAGAGATCAACGCAGCAGGCGGCGTGCTGGGCAAGCAGATCGTCGCAGTTAAAGAAGACGGCGCGTCTGACTGGCCAACCTTCGCAGAAAAAGCTGAAAAGCTAATTGACCAGGACGAAGTTGCTGTCGTCTTTGGTTGCTGGACATCGGCTAGTCGCAAAGCAGTACTGCCCGTCTTTGAAGAGAAGGACCACATGCTGTGGTACCCGGTACAGTACGAAGGCCAAGAGTGCTCTCAGAACATCTTCTACACTGGCGCGGCACCCAACCAGCAGATTGAGCCTGCGGTTGACTGGCTGCTAGAGAACAAAGGCACAGAGTTCTTCCTGGTGGGATCTGACTACGTTTTCCCTCGCACTGCCAATAACATTATCAAAGAGCAGCTAGCAGCAAACGGTGGTACAACAGCTGGCGAAGACTATCTACCGCTAGGCAATACAGAAGTCACGCCTATCATCGAGAAGATTCAGCAGGCATTGCCAGATGGTGGCGTCATCTTCAACAGCTTGAACGGCGATAGTAATGTTGCTTTCTTCAAGCAGATGAAAAGTGCAGGTATGGAGCCGGATATGTATCCAGTGATGTCTGTGAGTATTGCAGAAGAAGAAGTTCGCCAAATTGGCCCTGAATTTTTAGAAGGCCACTATGCGGCTTGGAACTATTTTCAAACCGTTGAGAGCCCAGAAAATGAAAAGTGGGTTGCGGACTTCAAGGCGAAGTACGGGGAAGACCGGGTGACTAACGATCCCATGGAAGCGGCCTACATCATGGTCTATCTGTGGGCACAGGCGGTAGAGAAAGCAGGATCGACGGATGTCGCGGCTGTCCGCGAAGCAGCCTACGGTCAGACGTTCGATGCGCCAGAAGGTCTCGTAACGATGCAGCCTAACCACCACATCTCCAAGACTGTGAGAATTGGTGAAGTGCGTGCAGACGGCATGTTCGAGATTGTTTCTGCTACAGATGGTCCATTGGAGCCAATTCCTTGGAATCAGTACGTTGCTGACACGAAAGGCTTTGCCTGTGACTGGTCCGATCCTGAAAAAGGTGGCAAGTACAAGGCTGAAGAAGTCTAACTTTAAGGTTTGAGGCGCGTGTCTAAACAGAAGGGGTGACAGTCGTTGCGACTTGTCGCCTCTTTTTGGTTTGTCGTCGAGTCTGTTTGGCATCGAATCTGTTTGTAGCGACACGGTTTGTAGCGGCACGGTTTGTAGCGACACGGTTTGTAGCAAAGAGTGCGTTTGTTCGGACTATTCTATGAGACCGTATTGATAATTGGAATCAACGGGGTAGGAGGTAGAGAGACTGCTGTGATAGATAGCTTGATCACTACGCTATTTAACGGGATAAGTATTGGCACAGTTTTGTTGATTGTGGCGTTGGGCCTAGCGATCGTGTTTGGCCTAATGGGGGTGATTAATTTGGCCCACGGCGAGCTGATGATGCTAGGAGCCTACACGACCTATGTCGTACAGAACGGCTTTAAGATGCTGGGTGATAGCTGGCAGGGCTGGTACATTTGGGTGGCGATCCCGATGTCTTTTCTAGTAGCGGCGCTGGTGGGGTTGGCGCTAGAGCGAGGCGTGATTCGGTTTCTGTACGGCAGGCCGTTAGAGACGCTGTTGGCCACTTGGGGGGTCAGCCTGATTCTGCAGCAGTTTGTGCGCAGTGTGGGCTGGTCGATGGTGATCGGGCTGCTGGTGTTCTGCGGATTGTTCTTTGGGGGCAAGTGGGCGCTCTCTCGCTTTGCTGTGATTCCTGACTATCGGCAGACTCTGGTGAGTACAGGACTGTTTTTGCTTTCGGGGGTGATCGCATTCCTCCTCGGCGGCAATCTCAACAACAACGACACCCTGGCAAAGCCCTGGTTCAGCGCTCGCAACGTAGACGTCACCGCCCCTAGCTGGCTACAAGGCAGTGTACCAGTGACTGATTCGATACAGTTTCCAGCATCCAGGCTGTTTATTATTGCGCTGACTACTGTGTGTCTGCTGGGCGTGTATTTATTCTTACAAAAGTCAGCTTGGGGCCTGCGCATTCGCTCGGTTACTCAAAACCGGGATATGAGTGCCTGTCTGGGCATTCCAACTGCTCAGGTAGATGCGGTTACCTTTGCACTAGGTTCAGGATTAGCGGGAGTCGCAGGCTTTGCGGTGACGCTACTGGGTTCAGTTGGACCAAACCTAGGCGTGAACTATATCGTGGACGCTTTTATGGTCGTGGTGGTCGGCGGCGTCGGCAATCTGCTCGGCAGCGTGATTGCGGCGTTAGGGATTGGCATTGTCACTTATCTGTTAGGCTCTGGTACGATCCCGCTAGCACTAGGGTCTGGTGACGGCTTTTTCGTGTCATTTTTCGACTTTTTTGCAACAACCAGTATGGCGAAAGTAATGGTGTTTGCTTTGATTATTGTGTTCTTACAGGTACGTCCGGCGGGCTTGTTTCCGCCCAAGGGCCGTTCGGCAGAGGTGTAGATCATGGCAGAAGCAAATATCAAAGCAAGATCTCAAGTTGGAACTGAGGCTAGCGCTGTCAAAAGGCCGTTAATTCAGCGGCGCTGGGAAGTGCTGTTGGTGGTAGCGATCGCACTCCTCCTGATGATTGTCTTTCCCTTCGTTCTCTCTAGCTTTCGCCTAGGGCTACTCGGTCGATTTCTCTCACTTAGCATTGTTGCACTAGGCATTGATCTCATCTGGGGATTTACCGGACTGCTGAGCCTGGGGCACGGCATTTTCTTTGCGATTGGGGGATATGCGATCGCCATGAACCTACAGTTGCAAAGTCTGCCCGAAGGCAGCTTGCCCGAATTCTTTAGTCTGTACGGAGTCTCCGAACTACCGAGCTTTTGGCAACCGTTCTATTCTTTTCCACTCACTCTAATCTTAATTGTTGTTATTCCTTCGATCATTGCTGGGCTACTAGGCTATCTGGTCTTTCGCAACAGAATTCGAGGTGTGTACTTCTCGATCTTGACTCAGGCAGCGCTAGTAGTCTTCTTCAACTTCTTTAATGGTCAACAAGAGCTGATCAACGGCACCAATGGCCTCAAGACCAACACAACGGAGCTGTTTGGCCGATCTGTGGGTGGAGATGGCATGCAGTTTACTTTCTATTGCGTCACGGTCGTGCTGTTGGCGCTGATGTATGGACTGTGCCGATGGCTTACCAGTGGTCGCTTTGGCCGGATGCTGATTGCTATTCGAGATGATGAAAACCGGGTACGGTTCTCTGGCTACGATCCCACTGCGTTTAAGGTACTGGTATTCGCCGTTTCGGGGGGAATCGCTGGCGTTGCCGGGGCGCTGTACACGGTGCAATCAGGAATTGTTTCACCACAGTATATGAGCATTGCTTTCTCGATTGAGATGGTGATCTGGGTGGCAGTGGGTGGCCGCGCGTCTTTAGTGGGTGCAATTATCGGCGCGCTGACGGTGAACTGGGGACGAGCACTGCTCAGTGAGAGCTATCCAGAAATTTGGCTGTTCTTTCAGGGGGCGCTGTTCTTGATTGTGGTAACGGTGCTACCAGATGGGATTATTGGCTGGTTTCGCTACCGGGCGGCGGATGACTTGCGATCACTCTTTGGCAAACCCAAACAAACCAACACCTACCCCCGCCTAGAAGTAGACGAAACGATTCAGCAAGAAGCCGAGCTGTATGGAAACCCATCGGTTGCAAACCCCATTGATCCCACACTTGATCAGACGCTGAAGTCAGGAGAGAAGCCATGACCGCTGTCGCTGCTAAATCTACAACAACGCCTCTACTAGAAATCGATAATGTCACAGTCAGCTTCGACGGTTTCAAAGCCATCAACGGACTGAACTTCAAGCTGGCGGAAAGAGGACTGCGGGTAATTATCGGCCCAAATGGCGCCGGGAAGACGACTTTCCTAGATGTGATCACCGGAAAAGTGCAGCCGACAACCGGACGAGCACTGTTTAAGGGTAAGGATATTAAGTCTTTGCCCGAACATGCGATCGCCCGGCTCGGCATTGGCCGCAAATTTCAAACGCCACGGGTATATCTAAACCTGACACCCAGAGAAAACTTAGAACTTTCTTGTAACCGCAACAAAACAGTCTGGACCACACTGTTCAAACCAACCCCAAAAGCCGAAGCTAGAACCGTCAGCGGTTTGATCGATACCATCGGCCTCAGTGCCAAGGCCGACACGCCTGCCGCTCTACTTTCGCACGGCGAAAAGCAATGGCTAGAAATTGGCATGCTAGTCGCTCAGTCACCAGATTTGTTATTAGTTGACGAGCCCGTAGCGGGCCTGACCGATGAAGAAACAGAACGCACTGGAGAACTGTTGTTATCGCTTGCGCAAAGTCATGGAGTGATTGTCATTGAGCATGATATGGAATTTGTTCGGCAGATTGCGCAGCAGAATAAAGTGACTGTCTTGCACGAGGGCAGTGTGCTATGTGAAGGCACTATGGACGAGATTCAGAGCGACCCGAGAGTGATTAAAGTGTATCTGGGCGATCCAGATGCGACGTGAGTTGTCGGGCCCACCCCGGCCTGCGGCCGCCCCTCCCAGGAGGGGAGCTGCTTCGGGCTATGTAGATTAAAGAGTCGCCTGGATCGCACTTAGCCTCAACTCCTGAAATAACTCCCCTCTTGGGAGGGGTGCCCGATAGGGCGGGGTGGGTCAGCACCTTGCGCTACTCACCAAAACTCTCTTATCAATAACTATATACCCACCAACCCATGACTCAGACCATCGCATCCCCACCCCAGCAATCAACACCTACCGCCCCTACGCTCAAAATCTCCGGTCTCAACGTCTATTACGGTGAGAGCCACATCTTGCGCAACGTAGACATGACCATTCCTCAAGGCAAAATGGTCTGCCTCATCGGTCGCAACGGCGTTGGTAAAACAACTTTGTTGAAAACTGTGATGGGTTTGCTTCCGCCTCGCAGTGGTCAGATTGACTATCAGGGGCGCTCTTTGCTGCGCTTGCCAACAAACAAGCGAGCAAAGCTGGGCATCGGCTATGTCCCGCAGGGAAGAGAGATTATTCCCAGACTAACCGTGAAAGAGAATCTTCTAGTTGGGCTAGAAGCAAAGGCAAGACAGAAGGGAAATCCACTAAACGAGAAAGTCCCTGAAGATATTTTACAGCTATTTCCGGTGCTAAAGCAGATGCTGTCTCGGATGGGTGGCGATCTCAGTGGCGGGCAGCAGCAGCAGCTTGCGATCGCCCGCGCCCTGATGGGGCGCCCCCAGCTTCTCGTCTTAGACGAACCTACCGAAGGCATTCAGCCCTCAATCATTCTCGATATTGAAAACGCCGTGCGTCAGATCGTTGAAACTAGTGGGATGTCCGTTCTGCTAGTCGAGCAGCACCTGCACTTTGCGCAGCAGGCCGACTACTACTATGCTATGCAAAAAGGCGGCATCGTGGATTCAGGAGAAGCCAGTCAGCTTAATAGCGACGTCATTCAGCGGTTCCTAGCAGTTTAGCTGAGCTGCGCGATTGCATTGAACTGCTCAAAGTCTTCTATCAAATCACTGCGGTGCGTTTTGATCACCTGACGAATTCGTGCTGTTTCGTCTTCAGTTGCGTGCTGCAACATACCAACAATATCACCAATATCAACAGCACGAGTTGCTGACAGTTTAAGGATGATTAGATAGGGTAAATCGATAATTTGTAAACCTTCTGCCGTTTTTATAGGCGTATCTATAGCAGCAGCTACCCAAGATTGACCGGGAGCATGGAGAAGATCAATTAGTTCACCTTCAGCAGATTGCCAGCTAGAGCCACCAAAGCTGATGATGCCTAGCTGAGACCAACCAGCTAGTTCTAACGCCCGCTCAACGGCAGCAGCATCCTCAGCTAACACCATCAAGTCTATATCTTCCGTGAATCTAGCAGGCTGATAATGAGCTGATGCTATGCCGCCAACAATGACATAACGTAATCCATCAGGTAGTAGCGATTTGAGCTTTTCAGCACTCAAAAGCATCGTATTGAGATCATAAACAACACTAGGTGAAACAGGAGGGCGTAGTGCATGGTCGGATGATGCGCTACGAGTTTTGATTAGAGCAAGTAGCGCTTTAACGGTAGGTTTATTGAGTGTTAGCTTGCGGATAATCATGTCCTTATTCTAGTGACTTGCGGTTATTGGTGGTGTGAGTACCGTTTCTTAATCTAAAAATAATCAGCTCATAACTTAAGGAAATATTTCGCAATACAATTCCAGTGTTTTTGTTAAGCAAAGGGACAGTTTTTGGTCCCTTGCCTAATAATAAGGTCTCTGACATTTCTGACTTTAAATAACACTTACCTCTCGGATTTCTTGCGATGGCTCCTTCCGACCAAATTGTAAACCGCCCAATTAGCCGCCCATTAGTGCCTACTCAACAGGGGCTTTACGATCCGCAAAATGAGCATGATGCCTGCGGTGTAGGCTTTGTGGTGCAGATGAAAGGAAAGGTTTCTCACGATATTGTTCAACAGGGGCTAACAGTCTTACTGAATCTGGACCATCGAGGCGCGGTGGGCGCAGAACCCAATACAGGCGATGGGGCAGGTATCTTGCTTCAGATGCCGTATCGGTTTATGCAGAAGGTGGCAGCAGATGAAGGGATTACTTTGCCTGCGCCTGGTCAGTATGGCGTAGCGATGATATATGCCAGCCCAGAGAGCGCAGTCCGAGCAAAAGGCAGGAAAGAGTTTGAGGCAGTTGTTGCAGAAGCGGGGCTGGAACTGTTGGGTTGGCGAGATGTGCCAACGGATAATTCTTCTTTGGGGCCGACTGCTCAAGCGAGCGAGCCGTTTATGCAGCAGGCGTTTGTTGGTCGCGGCAGTCTAGGTGAGGATGCGGATGAGCTAGCGATGGAGCGAAAGCTGTACGTGGTCCGCAAGTGCGCGCATCGGATTCGCAAGACTGGACTGGATGACTATTGGTATGTGGCGAGTCTGTCTGGTCGTACGATTGTGTATAAGGGCATGCTGATGCCTGTGCAGGTGGGCAAGTATTACCCAGACCTGAGCGATCCTGATATGGAAAGTGCGCTGTCTTTAGTGCATTCGCGCTTTAGTACGAATACGTTTCCGAGCTGGGAGCGATCACACCCTTACCGCTACATCGCCCACAATGGTGAAATCAACACCCTGCGCGGCAATATCAACTGGATGACCGCTCGCCAGTCCATGTTCGAGTCCAAGCTATTTGGCGAAGACCTCGACAAAGCCAGACCGCTGATCAATGTGCAGGGCAGTGACTCGACCATCTTTGACAATACGCTAGAGCTATTGGCTTTGAGCGGGCGATCGCTTCCCCACGCGCTGATGATGATGGTGCCCGAGCCCTGGTCTGGTCACGCGACGATGGACGCACAGAAGAAAGCTTTCTACGAGTACCATTCCTGCCTGATTGAGCCCTGGGATGGTCCGGCGTCAATTGCCTTTACAGACGGCACTCAGATGGGCGCGGTCCTAGATAGAAACGGTCTTCGCCCCGGCCGCTACTACGTTACCAAAGACGACCGGGTGATTATGGCCTCAGAAGCAGGCGTACTGCCTGTGCCTCCAGAAGATGTGATCGAGAAAGGTCGCCTAGAGCCGGGCAAAATGTTTTTGATTGATACTAAGGCTGGTAAAATCGTCTCGGACGAAGAGATTAAGCAACAGATTGCTTCAGCCGAGCCCTATCAGTCCTGGCTGGACGATAATTTAGTTACTCTGAACAACCTAGAAACAACAGAAGTAAAAGAATCTGAAGTTGACAGCAGCCCCGCCGCTATCACCAAGCGACAGATGGCCTTCGGCTACACCTTTGAAGAGCTGCGGATGCTGCTATCGCCGATGGGCAAAAACGGTGTAGAAGCGATCGGTGCAATGGGTACAGATACGCCGCTGCCTGTTCTATCGAATCGCCCAAAGCTGCTATACAACTACTTTCAGCAGCTATTCGCACAGGTCACCAACCCGCCGATTGACTCCATCCGAGAGGCGATCATTACCTCCGCGACCACAACCATCGGATCAGAGCAAAATCTGTTGGAGCCGGACGCGCAGAGCTGTCGCCTGCTTCAGCTAAAGACACCGTTTATCACTAACGTCGAGCTTTCTAGAATCAAGCACAACACTCAGTTCAATACTTCTGTTCTACCCATTCTGTTCGACCCTGATACAGGAGAAGCAGGTTTAAGTGGTTCGATAGAAGCACTATGTATGAAAGCTGATGAAGAGATTGAAGCAGGTAATGAAATTCTGGTTCTCTCTGACCGTGATATTGCTCAGAACAGAGCGCCAATTCCAGCTCTGCTAGCAGTCGCTGGTTTACATCATCACCTGATCCGTCAGGGAACCCGGACTCGGGTAGGACTTGTGCTCGAATCGGGCGAACCGCGCGAGGTTCATCACTTTGCGGTGCTGCTGGGCTATGGCTGTGGCGCAATCAATCCATACATGGCCTTCGAGACTTTCCAACAGATGATTGATGAGAATCTGTTGCGTGATATTTCAATTGAGGACGCCTGCAAGAATTACATTAAAGCCGCGACTAAAGGCGTGGTGAAAGTCGCTTCCAAGATTGGTATCTCAACGCTGCAAAGCTATCGGGGTGCGCAAATCTTTGAAGCGATCGGCCTAAATAGTTCGGTAATTGATAAGTACTTTACCTGGACGGCTTCTCGCATTCAAGGCGTCGGGCTAGACGTGCTGGCAGAAGAAGCAATTCAGCGCCATCGTCATGCTTTCCCGGATCGACTGGCAACGGCTAGCAGCAATGCGGCCGTGCTAGATGTGGGCGGTGAATACCAGTGGAGAAAAGATGGTGAGGCTCATTTGCTCAGTCCGCAAAGCATTCACCTGTTGCAGCAGGCGACTAGAGATGGAAATTACGAACTGTTCAAGAAGTATTCGACGCTGGTGAATGAGCAGGGTAAACAGTTATTCCGACTGCGCGATCTGTTGGAGTTTACACCGCAGGAGTCAATTCCGATTGAGGAAGTTGAGCCGATTGAGGCGATTATGAAGCGCTTTAAGACGGGGGCGATGAGCTACGGTTCGATTTCGCAGGAGGCGCATGAGACGTTGGCGATCGCAATGAACAGAATCGGCGGTCGCTCCAACACAGGCGAAGGCGGCGAAGACCCCGCTCGCTACACTTGGACCAACGAACAAGGCGATTCTAAAAACAGCGCCATCAAGCAGGTCGCCTCCGGTCGCTTTGGCGTCAGCAGTCTGTACCTCTCTCAGGCTAAAGAGATTCAGATCAAAATGGCCCAGGGTGCAAAGCCCGGTGAAGGCGGCCAGCTCCCCGGTCGAAAGGTCTATCCCTGGATTGCCAAAGTGCGCAACTCTACGCCAGGAGTTGGCTTGATTTCTCCGCCGCCTCACCACGACATCTACTCGATTGAGGACTTAGCTGAGCTAATTCACGATCTAAAGAATGCGAACCGGGCCGCGAGAGTCAGCGTCAAGCTGGTTTCAGAGGTTGGCGTCGGCACGATTGCCGCAGGCGTAGCCAAAGCTCACGCGGATGTTGTTCTAGTGTCTGGCTTTGATGGCGGCACGGGCGCGTCACCGCAGACCTCGATTAAGCACGCTGGATTGCCCTGGGAATTAGGACTAGCTGAGACGCATCAGACGCTGGTGCTGAATAATTTGCGCAGCCGGATTGTGATTGAAACGGATGGGCAGATGAAGACTGGGAGAGATGTTGCGATCGCCACCCTACTCGGCGCAGAAGAATTCGGCTTCAGCACCGCTCCCCTCGTCACCTTAGGGTGCATCATGATGCGCGTCTGCCACCTCAACACCTGCCCCGTCGGTGTCGCCACCCAAAACCCAGACCTACGCAGCAAATTTAGCGGCGACCCTGCCTACGCCGTCAACTTCATGAAATTCATCGCCCAGGAAACCCGCGAAATCATGGCCGAACTGGGTTTCCGCACTATGGATGAAATGGTAGGCCGCACCGAAATGCTCGCCCCCAAGAAAGCCATCGACCACTGGAAAGCCAAAGGCATCGACCTTTCTCCTTTATTGCACCAGCCAGAAGTCGGTCCAGAAGTGGGCCGCTATTGTACAGAGGCACAAGACCACGGTCTAGACAAATCCCTTGACATCACCAAACTGTTAGAGATTTGCAAGCCCGCTATTGAGAAAGGAGAGAAAGTCAAAGCCACTTTGCCCATCACCAACATCAACCGCGTCGTCGGCACCATCGTCGGCAACGAAATCACAAAGAACCACTGGGAGGGCTTACCCGAAGACACTGTTCACTTGCATTTTCAGGGCACCGCTGGCCAGAGCTTCGGCGCATTCACCCCCGTCGGCATGACCCTAGAGCTAGAAGGTGACGCCAACGACTACCTCGGCAAAGGACTCAGCGGTGGCAAGATCATCCTCTATCCACACAAGTCCTCTAACCTAGTTGCCGAAGACAACATCGTCACTGGCAACGTCACCTTGTATGGCGCAACTCGGGGCGAAGCCTACATCAACGGCCAGGCTGGAGAGCGCTTCTGCGTTCGCAACTCCGGCGCCACAGCCGTCATCGAAGGCGTCGGCGACCACGGCTGCGAATACATGACTGGTGGCAAGGCCATCATCTTGGGCCGCACCGGACGCAACTTTGCCGCCGGAATGAGTGGCGGCGTCGCCTACGTCCTAGACGAAGCCGGAGACTTCGCCAGTCGCTGCAACACCGAAATGGTCGGCCTAGAGAAAGTCGAAACCGTTGGTGAACAGCAGGAACTACGAGACATCATCCAGCGCCATCTAGACCTTACTGGCAGCAACAAAGCCAAAGCAGTACTAGCGGATTGGGAGAATGTTCTACTCAAGTTCGTGAAAGTAATGCCACGTGACTACAAGCGAGTGCTACAACACATTCAAAAAGCTCTTTCCGATGGCCTCAGCAACGACGAAGCCATGTCCGCCGCGTTTGAAGAAAATGCCCGCGACCTGGCCAGAGTCAGCGGCAGCTAACCTCTTCTTGCTCTACTCCTGAAGTAACTCCCCTCCCTGGAGGGGGAATCCCTTTCTTCTTATATTTCAGCCCCCCACCTCCACTAACATAACAACCATGGGAAAACCAACTGGCTTCATCGAACACCTGCGCGAAGCACCCTCCGAAATCTCTCCAGAAGATCGCATTCGCAATTGGGACGAGTTCCATCTACCCATGCCCGAAGAAAACCTACGCACTCAGGGCGCTCGCTGTATGGACTGCGGCACCCCTTTTTGTCACACAGGTGAACTGATCAGCGGTATGGCCAGCGGCTGCCCGATCAACAACCTCATCCCCGAGTGGAACGACCTAATCTACCGAGGACTTTGGCGAGAGGCCCTAGACCGCCTGCATAAGACCAACAACTTTCCCGAATTTACTGGCCGCGTCTGTCCGGCTCCTTGCGAAGGCTCTTGCGTTCTAGGCATCACAAGCCCGCCTGTAACGATTAAGAACATCGAGTACTCCATCATCGAAAGAGGATGGGAAGAAGGCTGGATAGTGCCACGTCCGCCCGCAAAACGCACAGGCAAGAAAGTTGCCATCGTCGGCTCTGGCCCTGCCGGACTAGCTGCTGCCGATCAGCTCAACAAAGCAGGACATACCGTCACTGTTTATGAACGGGCAGATCGTCCGGGCGGACTGCTGACCTACGGCATTCCTAATATGAAGCTAGACAAGCAGGACATCGTGCGTCGTCGTTTGGATATTTTAGAAGCAGAAGGTATTACCTTCACCTGCGGCGTTGAAGTCGGCAGTGACTTGCCTGTTGAAAAGCTATTGAATGATTTTGATTCTGTTATTCTCTGTACCGGCTCTACTCGTCCCAGAGATTTACCCATCGAAGGCAGAGAGCTAAACGGCATCAACTTCGCGATGGAGTTCCTAGCTGCAAATACAAAGGCGGTATTGGATGGTAAGCCAGGTGATGACTATATCTCTGCGGCCGGAAAGGATGTTGTAATCATCGGCGGTGGCGATACAGGAACAGACTGTGTAGGAACTTCTGTTCGTCATGGCTGTAAAAGTATCAATCAGCTAGAGATTATGCCAAAGCCGCCAGAAGTGCGCGCTTCTAGCAACCCTTGGCCAGAATGGCCGAAGATCTATCGCCTAGATTACGGCCAGGAAGAGGCTAAAGCGCTATTTGGCGAGGACCCACGCGGCTATGTCACAACTGCCACCAAGTTTGAAGATGATGGCAACGGCAACGTGGCTGCGGTTCACACGGTAGAAGTGCAGTGGGAACGGAATGAGGCGGGTCGCTTTACACCGATCCATGTGCCCGATAGTGAAAAGAGAATTCCAGCTCAGCAGGTGCTGCTGGCAATGGGCTTTCTCGGACCGGAGTCTCCTTTGATGGATGCGTTGGGTTTGGAGAAGACTGAGCGTAGCAATATTAAGGCTGAGCATGAAGAATATACAACAAACAAGCCAGGTGTGTTTGCGGCGGGCGACTGTCGTAGAGGGCAGAGTTTGATTGTATGGGCGATTAATGAAGGGAGAGGAGTGGCGCGGGAGTGCGATCGCTACCTAATGGGCACTACTGAGCTGCCGTAATGAGGAGCAAATAATGGCATGACTACTTTGATACTTGAGTCTGATCCGCTTGTGTCTGCGGTTTCAGTCGAGGACGATAGCTTGTCTGTCACTCTGGCAGATGGTCGAAGTCTGATTGTTCCACTAGAGTGGTATCCGCGTTTATACCATGCTTCTATAGCTGAGCGGCTCAACTGGCAACTAATAGGAGAGGGGTATGCCATAGAGTGGCCAGATCTCGACGAGCATATTGGCATTGAAGGGTTACTCGCTGGTAGACGAAGTAGTGAAAGTCAACAGTCGCTGCAAAGGTGGTTTGCATCTAGAACAGAACCCTGAGATCGAAGTAAGCGCTATGAGCTTTACAGTCACTTAGTCTTTTACCCAAGGATTAACCGTTACACTAGCGGCAGATTCTGTTGATCCAATGACGGCATGAGTGAGGGAAAGCAAGGCAACGGCATCGGGCAGTGGCTACAGCGTGTAGGTGGCTGGGTTACGGGTGCGATTGGCTTTGTGACTGGCGTGCTGGGCTTTGTGCAGTTAACGCAGGGTAATGCGGGACTGCTGACGCTGGTTTTGCTGTGCCTGGGAATTGGGCTGGTGCTGGCGACCTGCTTTTACTATGCGGTGCTGTGGCGACCGGAAAAGCAAGATGGTGAGTCGCGGCTGATCCTGGCTACGACGCAGCGGCCAGAGAAGCTGCAAGGGCAAAGGCAGCGACAGCGAAAGTGGGTACGGCGGGCGGCGATTGCAGGCTTAGTGCTGGTGCCGCTGCTGACGCTGGGAGCTTATGGCGGTAGGCAATATGTGCAGAGTTTGCCGAGCGATGAAGTTGTGATCTTGGTGGCAGAGTTTGATGGTCCTAAAGAGGAAAACTACAGGGTTACTGAGACAATCTTGACCAATTTGCAGGCGGCGACCGCAGACTATGACCTGGTCCGGGTAGAGGCTTTAGGCGAGACGGTGACCGTGCAGCAGGGCAGCGACAGAGCGCGGCAGCTAGGAGCGCAGCAAAAAGCTTCGATTGTGATTTGGGGCTGGTACGGCAACGCAGAGGTAGTGCCGCTAAGCGTGAACTTTGAAGTATTGCAGCCGCCAGAGTTCCTGCCGGATTTTGACGATTCTGTCAGCGGTGGAATACAGAAAGTTGCCCTTTCGGAGCTAGAGACCTTTCAGCTACAGCCACGTTTGTCGTCAGAGATGAACTACCTAGCGCTATTCGTATTGGGAATGGCGGAATATGAGGTAGCAGACTGGACAGCAGCGGCAACGAGCTTTGGTCGAGCGCTGGTCGAAATTGGCAATGCTTCCGAAAGCTTAGACACAGCAATTACGCTTTTCTACAAAGGAAATGCTCACCTCTACGGAGAACAATTTGACGAGGCAATTGCCGCCTATGACGCTGCTCTTAAGATTAAGCCCGACTACCACGCAGCGCTAAACAACAAAGGCGTTTTGCTATACAAGCAAGTCCGCTATGACGAGGCGATTGCCGCCTATGATGCCGCTCTCAAGCTTAAACCTGGCTCCCACGAAGCGCTAAACAACAAAGGTAATGCGCTATATGAGCAAGGCCGGTACGAGGAGGCGATTGCGGCCTACGACGCCGCCCTCAAGATTAAACCTGACGATCACGAAACCCTCAGCAATAAAGCCGTTGCGCTATCTGGGTTAGGCCGGTACAAGGAGGCAATTGCGGCCTGCGATGCGGCGCTGAGCATTGAACCTAACTTTTACGTAGCCCTCTACAACAAAGGCAATGCATTACGTGATTCAGGCCAGTACGAGGGGGCGATTGCTACCTACGACGCAGCGCTGAGCATTGAACCTAACTTTTACGTAGCTCTCTACAACAAAGGCAATACATTACGTGAGTCAGGCCAGTACGAGGAGGCGATTGCGGCCTATGACGCGGTGCTGAGGATCAAACCTAATCACGCAACCTTCAACAACAAAGGCGCTACTCTATCTTGGCTGGGTAAGTACGAGGAGGCGATTGCGGCCTATGACGCAGCGCTGAGCATTGAACCTAACTTTTACGTAGCTCTCTACAACAAAGGCAATACATTACGTGAGTCAGGCCAGTACGAGGAGGCAATTGCGGCCTACGACGCGGCCCTGAGAATCGAACCTGACGATCACAAAGCCCTCTTTGATAAAGGCAATGCGTTACGTGAGTCAGGCTGGTACGAGGAGGCGATTGCTACCTACGACGCAGCGCTGAGCATCAAGCCTAACGATCACGAAGCCTTCAATAACAAAGGCATTGCGTTACGTAAGTTAGGTAAGTACGAGGAGGCGATTGCGGCCTATGACGCGGCGCTGAGCATCAAGCCTAAATCTTACGAAGCCCTTTTCAACAAAGGCACTACGCTAACTGAGTTAGGCCAGTACGAGGAGGCAATCTCGGCTTTTAGTGCCGCTGTCAAAGTTCAACCCGACTATCCCGGAAGCTACTATCAGCTAGCTCGATGCCACTCTCTGCTCAACCAAATCCCACAGTCGCTAGCAAACATCGCGAAGCTGCTGAAGCTTGAACCAGAAGCAGGACGAGAAGAAATTGCAACTTCAACAGACTTCGACACCCTCCGCAACGATCCCCGCTTCAAAGCACTTATAGAGTCTGAATGAGAATCCAACCACATTCTGAGCCCTAAGCCGCGACAGATTCTGTGGTCATGCTCACTTCTAAATATTCCAATACGAGTAGCCGCAGGTAGTCTAGCAAACTGATGTAGAGCTTCAATCGATCAAATCCGATCGAATCGTCAAAGTAAAACTGAGCAACGATAGGCACATCAAATACTTTCAGCCGCTTCATCTGCGCCACAGTCTCCCGCGAATCGTTCACACTAGTTGACGATGCAAACTGAAGCCCCAGCCCCCGGATGCTAACCGTCAAAAGTTCCAACTCTTCTAGCAACGTAAACTCGATATCATCGTCACTACCAGCTAATGCAAGGGCTCTACGTTCATCCCTCGTCTGCTGATAATCATCCGCAAGTTGCTTCAAAACCTGAGAAACGTGCTTCTTCTGTACATCCAAGGCTTCTGAGCTTTCCATTGCTTTACTCTCCTATGCTGCCAAAGGTCACGATTTTCTCAATGCCGTAGGCATCCGGGCGAACAATCAGATACTGCTCTCCCTTACGATAAACTGATGAACCATCATCACGGTAACCTTCTGACGGTACTCGTTTTGCCCTCTTCTTATTAAGATGACTATGGTTTCCCAACTGCAAAAGTCAAAGGCAAAAGTCTTCTACGCAGATGATGATGGTCAGCCGATGGCAAGCAACACAGAGCAGTATCGGTAGATTGTGACAATTCAGCGGAATTTGGACTGGCTGCTTGCGAATAAACTTAGGGAACTTGGGCTCGATCCTGACCAGACATAGGTAGTCGCACCTCTCAAACATCTGCCATAGAATTAAGCAAAATCCCTTTGCACTCAACCCATGGCATACAGCGATTTCTCTCTAGCTCAGGTCAAAAAGGTATTTGCTCTAACCGAGAAAGCTGTTCCCCTGTTTGGTGGAATAGATGCGATCGCACCTAGCCCCTGGCTGACAGAAACGCTCACATACAGCCTCAAGCTGGCCCTTGCTTCCTCTAGCGAGAAAGCCCGCTCAGAATTCATCATCGCCCCAATTCTGATCGAGCTAGAGCACCGAAATCTAGAGAAGCTATCTATCTATTCTGGTGAGAACTTGGATGTTGATATCGAGAATGGTCTTAGAGGCGAGTGCGACTTTGTTCTGGCGAAAGGGGCTACGTCACTGACGATTCAAACGCCAATTATCTCCCTGGTAGAAGCAAAGCGGAGCGACATTAAAGCTGGTCTGGGACAGTGCATTGCTCAAATGCTGGGTGCGCAGAAGTTTAACCAAACCGAAGGGAACGAGATCTCAACAATCTACGGCTGCGTTACCACAGGAGAAGACTGGCAGTTTTTGAATCTTGCTGGTAACCGCGTCTCTATCGATACCCAGCGATACTATGTAAATGAGCTAGGAAAGGTGCTGGCCATCTTTTAAGCGATTGTAGATATGTATTAAGGTCGGCATGCTGAGAACTACGCAGTATTGAAGGCTACAGCTGTTGTGAGTGATCTGAGGTTTTATAGAAAGGAATGAAAGGCCCCGTCGCTGTGTCTGATCTGGCATCCCGTCAAAATTTGGATGCGTCTAGGCTGCTGTTCGATCTCAAGCGAGGCAGTGAGCTAGTCAATCGCTTTACTGGATGGCTAGACGCGGATGCGATCGCCACCTGCACAACCAACGGCCTAATCGAGATTTTTGACTGTGCCTTTGCCAGAATTTGGCTAGTGGAGGCCGACCGTCAGACCCTCAGGCTGGTCTCATCGGCGGGTCTATATACCCGGCTAGACGGCTCATTTGCCCAGGTCCCGATGGGCGCTTTTAAGGTTGGAAAAATTGCTCAGCACTGCATTCCATTTCTGAGTAACGCGCTGTCCGAAGAAGACTGGGTAAAAGATAGAAACTGGGCCGTTGAGAACAAAATTCGAGGGTTTGCTGGGCTGCCGCTAATTGCTGACAAGCAGGCGATTGGGGTGTTGGCCGTTTTTAGCCATAGCGCGATGGCGCCTGAGCTACTAGAAGTATTGCAGATACTGAGTCTTTCTGTGTCTGGGGCGCTAGCTAGTGCGCTCAATCATCAGCAAATTATGCGATCGCAGCAGTTCCAAGCGCAGCCCCAAAAGACACCGCCCGTCTATCTATCAGAGCAGTTAGCGACTATCTTAGGTCCGCGCAAGCTAAGCTTGACGGGCGTAGAGCATCTGCTAACCCCAGCAATTAACCAGGTCATCGTTCGAATAGTAGAGCAGCTAGCCCAATGCCCCTGTCAGTATTGTCGGCTAGTCTACGAGGACGAGGATGTCGTTCTAGAAGCCATCCTCTCGGCTAATACGGCTGCAATAGGGATGACGGCACTAGACGCAGCCGACCAGGTACTGTCTTTTCTAAGCCCACAGCTACGCGACCTTTCCAGCCAAGTGAAGTGTCTAGGCGGGACGGTACAGGCACAGCTAGATACCGATAAGACGGTGGCAGAAGTGCGGTGGCAAATACCGCAGCAGTTGCAAGGAGAACACTCTGTTGAACTAGCTGGTTTCGCTGGTAGCCGATCCGGTCAAAGCGAGCGAGCCTATGGACCCGCTCAAGATGGCTCAGTGCGGAATGAACCGATCCAGCATCAGTCGCCGCTGTCGGACAGAGAGCAGGAGGTAATTACGCTATTGGCTCAGGGGTTGCGCGATCGCGAAATTTCAGAAAAGCTATTCATCAGCGAACGCACGGTCAAATTTCACACCAAAAACCTGCTAGGCAAATTAGGCGTCAGAACTCGCACGCAGGCGGTTTTCAACGCCGCAAAACAGGGCTGGCTGTAGCGCTATTCATTCCAAGGCTGTTTACCATAGCGCCACTCGCTTACGAACCAATCGCCACTTCGTTGATCGCATCGTAGCGACCGTGTTCAGTTGGCTTTGTCCCACGATGCCGTAGCGCTATGCAGTCGGCTATATGTTCAGCATCTAACGCTACTCCAGAAAACCGACCCGATCCCCACGTATACAGCCAGGGCAATCCGACAAAATACAGTCCTTCTACCGTAGTCACCCCGCGCCGATGGGTGGGATAGCCCTGTCCATCAAATGCTGGAATCTCTATCCAGCTAAAGTCCATGTGATAGCCAGTTGCCCAAATCACCGTGTTGATATTGGCCGTCTGCAAGTCGAGTTCGGTCGGTACGTCATGGGGTTGCCAGACCGGCTGGTAGGGAGGATCAACAACAGCTTCTATACTGTTTTTCTCTATGTAGTCATCAATTGTTCTTTTGATGCTTTCAGCAACGTCATCTGCCTGGTCGAGATTCTTCTTCAGGTCATCTTGCAGCGATAGCCGAGTTCCTGCTACAGATTTTAGCTTGCCGTAGAGCTGCATCCCTTCTGTCGCGAACTGTCTAAGGTCGATCTCTCTACCGCCCCCTCGCCCGGTGACGTAGTGATTTGTCTTTTTTCTAACGGCTTCCTTCTGTGGATGCTCGTCCACAGTCATGTCATAGTAGCCGAGCTGGTCTAGCCATTCGACGACGTCTTTCCCTCTGTATTCTCGGGGCGATCGCGGTGCCCCCCCTACACACAGATGTACTTGTCGGCCCGCTATGTGCAAATCTTCTGCAATCTGGCACCCCGACTGCCCAGTGCCGATCACCAGTACAGCGCCGCTGGGCAAATCCTCTGGTCGCTTGTACTCAGATGAATGTAGCTGCAAAGTCTCTTTTGGTAGCGCTTCACTCATGCGCGGAATCTTGGGCGTGTGATAGCCACCTGTCGCCACCACCACTTGGTCGGCTGTATATCGACCTATCGAAGTGGTCACATCAAAGAGACCTCTGCCTGGATTTCTCTCAACTTTTTCGACAGCAACCTTTTCTTTGACCTTGGGTGCAAAAGATTGAGCGTAATCTTTCACGTATTGAACAATCTTGCCTTTCTTCATAAAGCCATAGGGTTCATCTCCTGGATACGGATATCCGGGCAGCGTGCACTGCCAGTTGGGCGTAACTAGGCAAAAGGAATCCCACCGTTTGGTCTGCCAGGAATGGGCTATGCTGTACCGCTCGAAAATGACATTCTCGATGTCGCGCTGCTTTAGACAATAGCTAACAGATAGCCCTGCCTGACCACCGCCGACGATAACAACCGGATAATGTGTAGCCATTGAAAAAGTCACGGAAGAGGTTATGAGAGATAATTAGCGAATGCCCGTACAAGCGTAGAAAAGTCTCTTCAACATACTTGTATCAGATATTACAGAATATAGGAGGGTTCTCTTTCTCAATATTTTTTTACTTTTAAGTGTAGGTAGCTGGGATACTCACCTGCATTTTTGTGCAGGTGAGTGATGATAGTGAGGGTTGCGATCGCCACACCAAAAACATCCATCCTGTCTCAACAGTCAGACTTTTCTTGTTTGTAGCAACAGATACTGGAAGAGACGCTTTTCCCTTTTACCGTATGAACAGATATTTGGGAGTGGAACATATGCCTGCTGTAACAACGCCAGCGCATCAGAGCGGTGACTTTTTTGTAGATTACGAAGAGAAAGTGTTTCCTGATGTGAAAGCGGAGCCTGGCGAAAAAGCGCTAGTTACTTTTCACACAGTTGCTTTTGAAGGTTCGATTGGACTCGTTAATCTGCTGCAAGTTAGCCGTTTGATTAGCAAGGGATTTGACACTTCCGTGCTGCTGTACGGCCCAGGGGTGACGCTGGGCGTACAGCGAGGTTTTCCTAAGCTGGGCGACGAAGCGTTCCCTGGACATATGGCCATGAATAACCGGGTCGAGAAGATTATTGCAGATGGCGGCAAGGTATACGCCTGTCGGTTCGCGCTGCAGGCGCTGTATGGGCATGGCGAGCCTTCTCTGATTCCTGGAATTACGCCAATCAACCCGCTTGATGTCTTAGATATCGTCTTGATGCACCGCAAAGAAGGTGCATTTATTCTCGATACTTGGACCATGTAGGAGAGGCCCACCCCGACGCTGCGCGCCACCTAGTCGACATCCCATAATCGTGTGTACACAGGACCTATGGATTATTCTAAAATTGTGAAAGCTGCTGCTGTGCAGCTCTCCCCGGTCCTGCACAGTCAGTCGGGCACGATGGAAAAAGTGCTAGATGCCATTAGCGATGCGGCTAGAGAAGGCGTAGAGCTAATTGTTTTTCCTGAAACTTTTGTTCCTTACTATCCCTATTTCTCTTTTGTGCTGCCGCCTGTGCTAATGGGCAAAGAGCACATGAAGCTGTACGAAGAAGCGGTCTTGGTGCCAGGACCCGTTACCGAGGCAGTGAGCAAGGCGGCTCTCACTCATCAGATGGTGATTGTACTAGGGGTAAATGAAAGAGAGAATGGATCGCTCTACAATACGCAGCTGATTTTTGATGCGACGGGCGACTGTGTGCTGAAGCGGCGCAAGCTAACGCCGACCTATCACGAACGCATGATCTGGGGTCAGGGTGACGGTGCTGGGCTACAGGTGCGTGAGACGGCGGTCGGCAAGGTCGGCGCGCTGGCCTGCTGGGAGCATTACAATCCGCTGGCTCGCTACAGCCTAATGGCAGCGCATGAACAAATTCACTGCGCTCAGTTTCCTGGCTCTATGGTGGGTGATATCTTCGGAGAACAGACTGAGGTGACCATGCGACACCACGCCCTAGAGTCTGGCTGTTTTGTTGTCAATTCGACTGGCTGGCTAACGCCCGAGCAGGTAGAGCAGATTGCGCCGAATGAAGGACTGCAAAGGGTGCTGCGCGGCGGGTGCTACACGGCCATTATCAGCCCGGAAGGCGTGCATCTAACAGAGCCGATTCGCGAAGGGGAAGGGATGGCGATCGCAACCCTGGATTTTTCTCTAATCACCAAACGCAAGCGCATGATGGATTCTGTCGGCCACTATGCGCGCCCCGATCTGCTACAGCTCAATCTCAATAAATCTTCCTACTCAGTGACTAGCCAGCTAGGCACTCACCAAACTAGCGACAGCCAAATAGCTGGCCACACAGCAACAGCTTCGCAATTTGCACAATCACAGACAGAACGGACCACAACAGAAGCATTCGATAGCTCTGTGCGTGATTCAAACAGTCAGTCGAACAATAATTCAAACAGTCTCTCTAATCCTGTCCCAGAATTAGCCTCACCTATCTAGAGTTAGCCTCTACATCAGCCAAAAGCCAGCCAGCCGAGAGCTGCTAACCCATTATTTAGACAATCTTGCTCGTCCTATGCCTGAGTCACTCTCTGCGCCAGATCATGCGCCAGATAACCTGCTGTCAACTGAGCCATTTAACACCCGGCAGATAATCACTGACTTGCAGTCTAGGGGACTCAATCTAGCCACTATCGAGGTGGGCTCATCAGGTCGAAAAGGGGGCGCTGGGCCTTCTGACCACAAAGCGGTCACGATTGGCGAGACTACCGTGATGGTGCCGGTCTACACCAGCGGCGCAGCCGAGTCTCCTTATCGAGTAGATGTTGATAGGTCAACGGGCAAATCTTATCTAGCAAAAGATCAGCAAATCATTAGCGCGCTCGATTTTCCCCATCAGCCCAAGTTTTATAGTCTACAGACAGCTGACGGGATTCCCTATTCAAAGATTGCGCTATTGCATAGCAACAATGTGCTAGCAACCACTGTTCTTCAGACCTGCATTCGATACGAGAATCGCAAGACGGCCTGCCAGTTCTGTGCGATTGGTCAGTCGTTGGAGAGTGATCGCACCATCGCGCAAAAAACGCCTGCGCAACTAGCCGAAGTCGCGGAGGCGGCGGTTCGTCTAGACCAGGTAGAGCACATGATTATGACCACAGGTACGCCGAATACAACAGATAGAGGTGCGGCCTATCTGACAGACTGCGCCCAGGCCATCAAAGCAAAAGTCTCTCTACCAATCCAGGCACAGTGCGAGCCACCAAACGATTTTCGCTGGTTTGATCGGATGCATGCAGCGGGAATAGACAGCTTGGGCATGCATCTGGAAGCAGCAGACCCAGCGGTTCGAGCCAGGATCATGCCTGGAAAGGCGAAAGTCTCAGTCGATTATTATTTCGAGGCGTTTGCGGCAGCTGTCAAAGTCTTTGGTAGAGGGCAGGTGAGCACTTACTTGCTAGCAGGGCTGGGAGATAGTAAAGAGACTTTGCTGGCAGTCAGCGAGCGCTTAATTAATTTGGGCGTGTATCCCTTTGTAGTGCCGTTTGTGCCAATTGTAGGAACGCCGCTGGCGCAGACGCTACCGCCCGACAGCCAGCTGATGTTCGATCTTTATCAGCAGATTGGCAAAATGCTGAAGCAGGCCAATTTACTGTCGAGTGAGATGAAGGCGGGCTGTGCTAAGTGCGGGGCTTGCTCGGCACTTTCTAGCTTTGAGGATTAGGAGAGATTATGGCTAAGACAATCTACAGTTTTCAGCTGGCGCTGTCGTCTGAAGAGATTGAGCGGTATTTTGAGCTGCGATCGCAAATCTTCTGCGAAGAACAAAAACTATTCGAAGCAACCGATCGCGATGCGATCGATCAACGCTCCTATCCGATTGTGGCGATCGCCCACCAGGCGAACAAACCCAACCAAATTGTTGGCGTAGTCAGAATCTACGAGCAGTCTCCTCGGCTCTGGTACGGCGGCAGGCTAGGCGTACATCCTGACTTTCGCCGCGTCGGTCGCATTGGCAAAGGGCTGATCCAAAAGGCCGTTACGACTGCGAATACCTGGGGATGCGATCGCTTTCTCGCCACCGTTCAATTGCAGAATGTCCGCTTCTTTACCCGGCTGCATTGGGAAAGCCTAGAAACCACAGAAATTTTAGAACGTCCCCATCATCTGATGCAGGCTGACCTAGACTATTATCCAGCTACCGACCAACCGCGCCCAGCCCTACCTCTACTTCAGGTGGCCTAGAGTTCTCATGGAGACACTCTCCGAAATTATTAGTTTTCTACAATCGTCCCCTAGTATTTTGGGCAAGCGAGATATTCAGACGGCGGCGGCGACAGTCGGGCAGTATGTACGAGGGGCGGACGGTTCGCAGATTCGGATAGGGGATGACTGCGCGGCGATTCCAGATGGAAAAGGCTATCTGCTGTTTGCGGCGGAAGGCATATGGCCGCAGCTAGTCGCACGCGATCCGTGGTTTGCTGGGTGGTGCGCAGTGATGGTGAACCTGTCAGATATTGCGGCGATGGGGGGAAGTGCGATCGCCATCGTAGATACGCTTTGGAGTGTATCGGTGGAAGGCTCTCAGCAGGTCTGGGCCGGGATGCAGGCGGCGGCAGCGGCTTATGGCGTCCCGATTGTGGGGGGGCATACCAACTGTCACAGCGACTATGACGGGCTGGCGGTTGCCGTCTTGGGAAGAGCCGAACAGCTGATCACTAGCTTCGATGCGAAGCCGGGAGAGGCGCTGATGATGGCAGTGGATATGGCTGGCAATTATCACGGTGACTATGCCTTTTGGGATGCGGCGACAGCCGCGGAGTGGGGGGCGTTGCGATCGCACCTATCCAAACTCGAAGAATTAGCAAATTTAGAACTGTGTAGCGCCGGAAAAGACATCAGCATGGGCGGCCTAGCAGGCACCTTGCTAATGCTGTGCGAGGCTTCTGGCTGTGGAGCGCTGTTGAATTTAAACAAAGTGCCCCGCCCAGATGGAGTGAAATGGACCAAGTGGCTAACTAGCTTTCCTAGCTATGGTTTTTTGTTCAGCGTGCCTGTTAAAAATGTTGCAGCCGTTGAGCAGTTGCTTGTTATCGATGGAGTTGTTTGCCAGATGGTTGGCGAAGTTCGATTAGGAACGAGCGTAGCACTACAATTGGGAGATGAGCAGCGGTTGTTTTGGGATTTGGTGCAATCCCCGCTTACTGGCTTCGGGGCTAGCGCTGGGATCGGCTTTGGCGCTGACTCGGGATTCGTCGAGACAGATCTTGGAGGACATAGCCTTTGTCTAGCTTGAGGATTGCGCTGCTTACCTATTCAACCAAACCCAGAGGTAGCGTTGTGCATACGCTAGAGTTAGCCCAGGCGCTGCTAGAACTAGGTCACTATCCTCACGTTTTTGCTTTAGACAAAGAGGGGGAGGGCTTTCACCGGGCAGTGGATTTTCAGACCTTTGGGGTTCCTGCGAGCAGGTGTGAAGGGGATACAAATGCACTGGTAAAACAGAGAATAGGAGAGTTTGTCGCTTTCTTTGAACAACATATCGAGAAGTACGACATCTATCATGCGCAAGACTGTCTTGGTGCTAATGCACTCGCTGTGCTCAAAGAACGCGGCTATCTGTCTAAGTTTGCGCGAACGGTGCATCATATCGAAGATTTCAAGAATCCTTACTTGCAAGAATGCCAGCAAAAATCAATTCTTCTAAGCGATCGCTGTCTGTGTGTAAGTGATCTGTGGCAGAAGACATTAAAAGTAAAGTACGGGATTTCAGCACATCGAGTCGTCAACGGCGTCAGCAGGCGATTTCTATCGCCCCAAGCAGATCGCTCAGCGCTTGATGAAGCTCGAAATCTTCTCGGGAGCCGTCTTCTTGGGAACACCCCCCTTTCAAGCGATTCAAGCAATTTGATAGCTGAAAAGAGACATAGTCCGATCTACATGACGGTGGGCGGAATCGAGCCCAGAAAGAATTCGCTTAATCTTCTAAAGGCGTTTGCGACAGTACGGGAGGCTCTACCGACTGCAAAGCTGATGATTGTGGGTGGGGCAACTCTGTTTGACTATCAGGACTATCGAGATGAGTTTATGGCACTGGTTGATAGTTATGCCATCACGGATGGACTGATCCTGCCAGGAGTTGTGTCGGATCGAGTACTCGCTCAGCTGTATCGACTGGCAGATGCGTTTGTATTTCCGTCTGTAAAGGAAGGGTGGGGTCTGGTCGTTTTGGAGGCGATCGCATCCGGTCTACCTGTTGTCGCCTCTAACCAAGCGCCGTTTACAGAATTTTTGTCAGAAGCTTCAGCCGTTTTGGTAGATCCGACTGATGTGAATGCGATCGCAGCCGCTATGCTAGAAATTATTAAACCCAGTGTAGTAGCCCGGTTGAGTGCCCACACTTCCGCCATCCTAGACCGCTACAGCTGGCACCGCTCAGCAGAAATGCACCTAGATCTATATTTTGAGATGTCCGCTGTCTAAGGTTTTCTGAGCCACTTGCTTTCTCCAATCTTTATCCTCTGCCCTATCACTTTTCGTAGCACCATGCCAGAAATCAACTTCAAAATTCAGTGGCCTGACGGTCAGCAAGAAACCTGCTACTCACCTTCTCTAGTCGTCAAAAAGTACTTTGAGCCGGGCGAACGCTATACCGTGACAGATTTTGTAGCGCGATCGCGTGAGTCTCTGACCATTGCGAGCGATCGCGTTCAGGCAAAATACGGGTTTCCCTGCAGCCGCGCCCTGGGTCAGCTACGCCAGATAGAAACAGCAGCAAGGCGCTACAGCGACTCTTCCGAAGAAATGGTAACTTTTCTACAATTTGAGTGAGCTACTGCGCTTTAACTATGTGCTTTAACTATGTGCTTCGACTCCAGATTTCAATATCTACTTATTTCATCTTGGATGTGCATCTGCAGGGGACTGTAGTGCGTACTCATCTGTAGTACATATGCGCGCATACAAACAAACTGAGTGAGTGTTTGTACTCTGTTGGATTTGTCATGCCTGTAATGTTTTGGTCGAAAGTCCAATTCTATACCAGACATCCGTATTTTTTCGGAGTGGTTTAACTATGGAGTTCACGTAATCAAGCTTTTCTTTACAATCCGTCAACTTCAGGCTGCAGAGGGCTTTTCGCTCTGCTATAGTGTTCTTAAGTCCGTACTTCCTGTGTCACAACATAAATCTTTCGCAAAGTTGGGGCGGTCTCACTCCCGTTAGGCCAACGTATCAAACAAAATTGAATTAGGTGACATTTACATAGACGACACATCATGACAGATACTGTTTGCTTGACGATTGACTGGCGAACGGCCAACCGTGGCATGCCCGATTCGCAACAAGAGATTTTTACTCAACAATTATTCAGAGAGCTAGGCTCGATAGACACCGTTCAGAGCGTGAAAAGAGTAGCCGATAGCAGTCCCCCAGAAGGAGCGATGGGAGCGAATTGGCTATGGAGTATTTTGACTGCCGAAATTCCTGGAAATGGACTGCGCGTAGCCTGTCAAGAAGTGTTTAGCCGACTGGCCGGGACACCGATGGACCTGACGATAGAGGTAGACGGTCAGGTACAAAAGATAGACGCTAAAAACATCAACCCAGACGATTTTGATGAGGTAGTTGATAAGCTCGTTGCCGCAGCGCAGAAGATGAAGTCGGCGCAAGAGGTCGCTAAGTAGGCATATTTGGGTCTTGGCATCTTCAACAGATACCGAATAATCATGGCAAAAAAAGTTGCATTACTGATCGGGGTCGATGACTATGGCATGGGGCTAAAGTCGCTGCGATGTCCAACTAACGGAGTAGCAGCAATGCGCTCTGTGCTGCGCAATCCAGAGATTGGCGGCTTCGATCAGGTGGTCGCGCTGATGGACCCGGATGTAGGAGAGATGCGATCGCGTATCTGCGAGATATTCGCCCATCTCAAAAAAGAAGACATGGTTCTGTTCTACTTTACCGGTCACGGCATCAAAGACATGAGCGGTGACTTCTATTTGACCACCACACAGAGCGAACTGTTTGAAAGCGGTCGTCCCAATGCAGGCACAGCCGTAGAAGCTCATTTTCTCAAGCGAGAGCTCAGTAACTCCTGGGCTGAGCGCAAGGTGGTAATACTAGACTGCTGCTTTGGAGCTGCCTTTGCTGATGGCTTCTTAGCGATGAACGATAGCAGCGTAGATATTGCCTCCCATTTTGGCGGAAAAGGATGGTGCGTCATGACCTCATCCACCTCATCACGCTACGCACTAGAACAAGAAGGAGAATCCCTGTCTATCTACACGCGCTATCTGATTGAAGGGTTAAAGACAGGCGGGGCAGCGCTAGATGGACAGGACTTTATCTCTGCCCAGAATCTACACGACTATGTAAAGTCGCAAATCAAAGTAGCCGCCCCCGCGATGGAACCGGCCATGTTCAACGCGCAAGAAGGTCAAGACATTGTCATCGCTAAAGTCCAGCTAAACAACGAACAGCGCTATCGAAAACAGGTACAGCAAAAAGTCCGCAACGGCGATATTGGCCCCGCTGGAAAAGCTGTTTTGATGGAGTGGCGGCAGCGACTGGGGCTAAATTCTATGCAGGCAAAGGCGATCGAAGACGAGATTTTGCAGCCCTACAGAGAAAGGCAGCGGCACCTAGCGCTATACACCAAAGCTTTAGAAGAAGAAAAAGCCCGCGCCTACCCACTGACTGAAGTTGCGCTCAAAGACTTAAAAGAACTTCAGAGACTGCTGAGCCTACAAGATGAGGATGTCCGCTCTATCGGCGCGCGTATTCTAAACACACCTAGTCAATCCGTCCCACCCGTTTTCACAGCCGCGGCCCCCGCTCCTAGCCAAAATCTGGCCCCCCCTTCAGGAGAACTGCGCAACCAGCTACCACCCACTCGAACATACACCAAGAGAGAAAGTCAGCCTCAGCCTGTTTGGGCAGCCTCTTCTCGGACTTCCTCTTCTCAGACTTCCTCTTCTCGGGCAGTATCTGCTCAGGGCGCACCCTCTGTCGCTGTCGCGGTTGAACCACCACCGCTCAAACCGCTGCCAATCAGAGAATGGGTCCGTTCTAAGCGAGTAAAAATTCGCGCTTCTAAAGCAATTAATCAGGAAGTATTTACTTTTCAGACGATACAGGTAAACGAGAGAGGAGATTCAATCAAAAAGATTCGGCGAAAAGCGACCTATTTCACTGAATCACTCGGCAAAAATGTCTCTCTAGATATGGTGCGTATTCCTGCGGGTCGCTTTTTGATGGGACCGACTGTAGAAGAAAGTGAGAATGAGCAGCACGCGGAGCAGCGCGAAGTCGCTATCAAAGAATTCTGGTTTGGAAAGTACACGATTACCCAAGATCAGTGGTGGGCAGTCATGGAGAGAGAGCCGCTTTCACCTCGATCAACGTCCTCAGTCAAAAGAGTACAAAAACCGCTGCAGCCGATCGAGAACATTTTTTGGACAGACGCCGTAGAGTTTTGTCAGCGGCTATCCCAGAAGACAGGGCGGACCTATCAACTGCCCAGCGGAGCCCAGTGGGAATACGCCTGCCGCGCCGGGACCACTACCCCCTTCTACTTTGGCGAAACTCTGACGCCAGAAATCGCCAACTACAACGGCAACTATGCCTACGGCGAGGGTCCCAAAGGCCGCTATCGAGAAACCAGCACCGAGGTCGGCTGCTTTGCGCCCAACGCCTACGGACTCTATGACATGCACGGCAACATGTGGGAATGGTGCCTAGACGGTTGGCACGGACTTCAGAATGACCCACTCAATACGCAAAACGCCAGCAGCCGCTTCGCCAGTCAAAAGAAATCGCTCAGAGGCGGTAGCTGGTTCTATCTGCCCACCAACTGCCGCTCTGCCTACAGCCTGACCTACCCTTTCCACAACCGAACCGACGACATCAGCTTTAGAATCGTCTGTCTGCATCCTAACGCTCACATGCCTAAGCTGTAGATTGCCCCGCCGAATTATCGAAGGACGTAGCAACGCTACCGCCCCTACGGTTTGTCACTTTGAATCGGGGCTGTCGAACTTGAATTTGGGACAACAGACACGCTTTCATTTCAGACAAAAAGTAGTTAAACCTTTCTTGTGATGCGATAGAAGTCAGTATTTGTCTGCTATTGTCTACTCGACAAGAAGCAGAAGAGATTATGCCTGTACAGCAATTATCTAGTAGATGGCGACGGCTACAAAACGGGTCTGATATTCGAGGGGTGGCACTAGAAGGGGTGCCGGACGAGGCAGTAAATCTGACGCCGGAGGTAGCCTACCGACTGGGCCGGGCATTTGTGAGCTGGCTGGCGGCAAAGCTCGATAAAAAGGCGACTGAACTCACCGTGTCGGTGGGTCGAGATAGTCGGCTGTCAGGACCAGCATTGCGAGACGGTTTGGCAGAAGGGATGCTCAGCTTGGGCGCGAGGGTGTTTGACTTTGCGATCGCATCCACCCCCGCCATGTTCATGAGCACCGTCACCCCAGACTACGACTGCGATGGAGCCATCATGCTCACTGCCAGCCACCTCCCTTTCAATCGCAACGGTCTCAAGTTCTTCACCGCAGAGGGCGGACTGAACAAACCGGACATCACCGCTATTCTCACGCTTGCTGAACAGAACAACTTTTCGACTGTCAAAGGCAAAAGAGAAGTTGAAGAAAGAGACTTCATTTCTGTTTATTCCGACGGACTGGCAAGGAAAATTCGTGAAAGCGTGAATCACGCAGAGAATTACGATCAGCCGCTAAAAGGACTCCATATTGTTGTAGATGCTGGCAATGGAGCAGGTGGCTTCTATGCTAGCAAAGTGCTAGAGCCCTTGGGCGCTGATACCACAGGCAGTCAGTTTCTAGGTCCAGATGGGAACTTTCCCAACCATATTCCCAACCCGGAAAACGAAGCAGCAATGGCGGCCATCCGCAGCGCTGTGCTAGAGAGCAAAGCTGACTTTGGCATTATCTTTGATACCGATGTAGACCGTTCTGCAGCGGTCGATCCGAAGGGGAATGAGCTGAATAGGAACAAACTCATTGCGCTAATTTCTGCAGTAGTGCTCAGAGAGCATCCAGGCTCTACAATTGTGACTGATTCGATTACTTCCGACGGATTGGCCCAGTTCATAGAAGGATTAGGTGGCACGCATCATCGATTCAAGCGAGGCTACAAGAACGTCATCAATGAGTCGATTCGATTGAACGAAAAAGGCCAAGAATCCTGGCTAGCGATTGAGACCTCTGGTCACGGCGCGATGAAGGAGAACTATTTTCTAGACGATGGCGCATATCTTGTCAGTAAGCTGCTAGCAGAGCTGGCCATTGCCAAAGCCTCGGGTAAGGTGATTACCGATCTGATTGCAGACTTGAGAGAGCCGGTTGAGAGCAAGGAATACCGCCTCAAGATTTTGACAGAAGACTTCCAGTCGCACGGGAATGAGGTTATAGAACAACTGCGGACTTTTGTAGAAGATCAGGCGGGCTGGCAAGTGGTGCCAAACAACTACGAAGGCATCCGAGTCGCCTGCACGGAAGAGAAGGGATGGTTTTTACTGCGGCTATCGCTTCACGACCCGGTCCTGCCGTTGAACATAGAATCGGACGTACAAGGCGGCGTGCGGGCTATCAAACAGCGACTGCTCAGTTTCTTCAAGACAGTTGCTCAGCTGGACAATAGCGCTCTTAGTCGCTAAGCCAGATTCACGCCAATTCACAGCGGCTCAATACTTTTACAGTAGGCGTCTATGAACTGAAGAAAAACTTGAACTCTAGGAGAGAGATTTCTTCTATGGGTGAATAGCGCTTGAACGGTCAGTCCAGTGAGCTTTTGATCCGATAGAACCTTGATTAGCTGTTGGCTTTCGAGTGCTGCTTTGGCCTGATATTCTAGCAGGCGGGCAATCCCGAGCCCGGCGATCGCAGCCGCCTTAAGCGCCTCACTATTGTCGGAATAGAACGAACCCTCGACCGCAATAGTCTGCCACGCGCCGTCAACTAGAAATTCCCAAGAAAGCGGCTGTCCGTCGAAGACATAGCGCATACAGTTATGCTTAGTCAGGTCTTCTGGAACTGTGGGAACGCCGTGTGCTGCTAGATAGCCAGAAGACGCACATAGAATAAACTTTGGCTGACCGAGGTAACGGCGAATTAGGCTAGAGTCTTTTAGATCGCCGAATCGGATAGCGACATCTATGCCTTCAGCGGCTAGATCTACGAAGCGATCGCTCAATCTCAAATCAATTTGAATCTCTGGATACTGCGCCAAAAATTCCGGCATCAGCGGCACCAGAAAGCTTTGGCCAAAGTCAAACGAAGTGCTGATAGTCAGTTTGCCACGAGGCTTGCCGCCAGTGCTGACCAGCTCATTCGCCTCATCTAGCTCTTGCAGCAGTTTAGCAATCCGCTCATGATAGATCCGACCTTCTGTCGTCAGGCTAAGGGAGCGAGTCGTCCGCTGAAGCAAACGCACACCTAGACGATCTTCTAGTTTTGCGACGCGTTTGCTAATTGCTGAAGGAGTGGTCCCGAGCGATCGCGCCGCCGCACTAAAGCTACAGCCTTTTACGCTCTCTACGAACGCAATCAGCTCCGGCAACTGGTTGAAAATAGTCAGCATCTTTTCCACACAGGCACAGGTGATTTGCCATCAGCCATACTTCCCTTCTTTAGTAGCACAGATTAGATTAAAAGCAGTCACCAGTGGGGTTAACTAAATTATGAATGCTCCAAAAGTTGCCATTGTCACTGCTGCTAGCCGAGGGATTGGCGCTGGCTGTGCAAAGGAACTAGCGCAAAGGGGATATCGCGTTTCTCTTTTTGCTCGGTCTGCTTCTGTTGTAGATCTAGCTCAGTCGCTAGGCGGCATCGCTACACAAGGGTCGCTATCTGAGAGCAAGGATTTAGATAAGCTCGTGCGTTCTACGTTGGACAAGTGGGGCCGGATTGATGCAGTCGTCAATAGCTTTGGCGATCCGCCGCGCCCCGATCTACTAGATATCTCCGATCAAATGTGGCTAGAGAGTTTTAACATGCTGTTCCTCAGCGTGGTTCGGCTAGCCAGACTCGTCACCGAACCGATGCGTCAGCAGGGCGGCGGGGCCATTGTCAATATCTCTGCTTCTGATTCGCAAGAACCCTCTTTAAGCACGCCTTTTAGTGGCACCTTGCGAGCGGCGATGGAGGGGTTCACCAAGCTGTATGCAAAGCGCTACCGGGGCGATCGCATTCGCATGAATTCAATAGCGCCCTACTTTGTTGCCGACAGCATGGCGGAGCTAGAAGGGTGGAACGTACCGGACGACCTCATGTGGGGCCGCCCGGCGACTTACTCAGAGCTGGCACAATCTGTTGCCTTTCTGCTGTCTGACGAAGCCAAATTCATCACTGGAACCACGCTAAAAGTAGACGAAGCCCGGTCGATGGCACTCTGATCTTTGCTGTTTCTTTTAGCGTAGGTTGCGGGCCCACCCCGTCGCTACAATACGGTGATTTATTCCTCCGCGACGCCTTACCAAATGACAATAAGCAAATAAGAAAAGGATTCAACAATGATTGCTATTAAGATGAACAACAGCTTTAGGCTAGAGATCAGAGAATCTCTTAAAATAGCGATTCCGCTAGCGAGTGCCCAGGTTGCTCAGTCGGCGACCGGATTCGCCGATACCATCATGATGGGTAGAATGGGCGCTGAAGTACTAGCGGCAGGTGGACTGGCGGCCATTATCTTTCTGTGCATCATGATCACGGCCAGTGGCATCGTGACGGGCGTTAGTCCGCTGGTGGCTGAAGCCTTCGGCGCGAAGCAAAAGACCCGTATTCAGCACATTACTCGTCAGGGATTATGGCTAGCGCTACTGGTAGCTATCCCGGTGATGATTCTCACAGCGCATCTAGACACCTGGCTGCGGCACACAGGTCAAACCGAAACAACTCTACGACTAGTCAATACCTATCTTGATATTATCTTGTGGGGTTTGTTCCCAATTACTGGATTCGCGGCGCTGCGCTCTACGGTCGCAGCAATGTCTCAAGCTCAGCCAGTCATGACCATTATCACGAGCGGCACCGTCTTTAATATTGTTGGAAACTACGTTTTAGGCTTTGGCAAGCTGGGCCTACCCGCGATGGGACTAGCTGGGCTTGCCACTGCGACTGTCATTGCCTGGTGGGGAATGTTCATTGCACTAGCACTGTATGTGCACTGGCATCCAAATTTACGAAAGTATCAATTCTTCCGGGCGCTACACCGGATCAAACCAAGGATTCTTTGGCAGCTGATCTGGGTTGGTGTGCCTATTGGCTTGTTTTCTGGGCTCGAAATGGGATTCTTTATGGTGGTGACGTTCTTGGTTGGTACGTTGGGCACCGAGGTACTAGCCGCGCATCAGATAGTCTTTCAAACGATTGTGGTTGCTTTCATGGTCCCGCTAGGAGTTTCTTATGCCACGACAGTGAGAGTGGGTCAGTGGCTGGGTCAGCGTGATTTGGTCGGCCTGCGGCAGGCAGCCTGGGTGGGCGTAGGACTTTCGACTGTTTTCATGCTAGTGGTTTCGACTGCTTTTCTACTGTTTCCAAAGCAGATTGTAGGGCTTTACTTGAATGTCGAAGATCCAGCAAATGCGGCAATTATCGCTTTTGCCACGCCGATGCTGGTTGTAGCTGCGATCGCCCAAGTTCTAGACGGCTTTCAAAAAGCAATCTACGGCTCTCTCCAAGGATTACAAGACACACGAATTCCTATGCTTTTGAATGTCTTGGGGTATTGGGGTGTAGGTCTATCAGCAGGATACTTGCTAGGCTTTCGCCTTGAGATGGGAAGCGTGGGATTGTGGATTGGGCAGTCGATTGCGATCGCAGTAGTCGCCGGACTATTCACCTGGCGACTATACGGTCTCATCAGCCGCCAAAAGCAGATTTGCTAGAAGAATGAAGGGCTGAACGCTGATACTGGACTACACGCCTGAATTGCCAAAATGCTAACTATCCTAAGGCCACACGCTCGGTATAATTTGAGTAGCGGCAAAGTCAGCGTAGGTAGTAACGGAAGACTCGAAGAAAGCTCAAAATATGCTCAAAACTGCTGGAGTGATGATTGTGGTTGCCTGTGTGGGTCTGATGGTTTCTACAACGTCTGAATTTGTTGGAAAAAGATTGCCATTCATCAGTAGTGAACGTATCAGCAGCGAGCAGGCAAATCGCATGAACTCTGACTTTATAACAATTGATTTTGAAGACTCAGAGGAGGCCAGTCGCTGGTACACGGTTGATGACGTCGTGATGGGCGGTGTCTCCCAAGGGAGTTTTGCTGTGACGCCTGCTGCTGT